>JAJDZO010000325.1 GCA_022824605.1 Acidimicrobiia bacterium | reverse complement strand
CTTCGTCGACAGGACCCGCCGGCCGGTCGCCCTAGGCGGCGGCGCAGCAGCGGGCTTCGTCGACAGGACCCGCCGGCCGGTCGCCCTATGTAGCGGCGGAGTCGCGGGCTTCGACCGCCTCCAGCACATGCAGGGCGATGTCGGCCACCTGGACCGCGTCCTCCTCCACGCCCGCCGCTCGCACCCCGTCGTCCATCATGATGTAACAGAACGGACACGCGGTGGCGATACGCGACGCGCCGGTGTCGATGAGTTCCTGGGAACGCTCGTCGTTGACCTTGGTGCCGATGGTCTCCTCCATCCACATGCGGGCACCGCCCGCGCCGCAGCACATTCCCTTGGTGCCGTTGCGGGGCGCCTCCACCAGGTCGATACCGCCGAGCGAGCCCAGCACCCGCCTAGGCGCCAGGTACACGTCGTTGTGCCGTCCCAGGTAGCAGCTGTCGTGGTACACGACCCGCTCGGCCAGGGTGGCCCCTTCGAGGTCGAGGCGACCGTCGGCCACCAGCGCCTCCAGGAACTGGCTGTGGTGGACCACTTCGTAGTGTCCGCCGAGTTGCGGGTACTCGTTGGCCAGCGTGTTGAAGCAGTGGGGGCATTGGGTGACGATCTTGCGCACCCCCATCGAGTTGAGCGTTTCGATGTTGGCTGACGCCAGCATCTGGAACAGGTACTCGTTGCCGGAGCGCCGCGCCGAGTCGCCGGTGCAGTTCTCGGCCGGGCCGAGAATGGCGAAGTCCACACCGGCGCGCTCCATCAGCTGCGCCATGGCCCGGGCCACCTTCTTGTTCTTGTCGTCGAAGGATCCGGCACACCCGACCCAGTACAGGTATTCGGCGTCGAGCGGGTCGCCGCCCGCGATGACCCTTACCCCGTCGAGGTCGCGGGCCCAGTCGGCCCGCTCGGTCTGGCTCATCGACCACGGGTTCGACGAGTTCTCCATGCCCCGGAAGGCCTGGCCCAGCTCCGACGGGAAGTCGCTCTCCATCAGGGTCAGGTAGCGGCGCATGTCGAGGATCTTGTCGAGGATCTCGATGTTGACCGGGCAGATCTCGTCGCAGGCACGACACGACGTGCAGGCCCACAGTTCCTCGGTGCTGATGCGGTCGAACATCCAGTTGGCCGGCACCTTCACCTCGCCGTCGCCGTTGCCGGTCATGGCCGCAGTCGACTCGGCGCTGCTCAAAGGAGGCGACGTGGGCGGGCTGCCGGTCAGGGCCATGACCTCGCCGGTCTTGAGCACGATCTCGCGGGGGTCGAGAGGCTTGCCGGTGGCGTGGGCCGGGCACACCGACGTGCAGCGGCCGCACATGGTGCAGGCATCGGTGTCGAGCAGCTGCTTCCAGGAGAAGTCCTCGATCACCGACGCGCCGAAAGTCTCCAGTTCGGTGTCGCCCTCCACCAGGTTGGGCATGGGCCGCATCGCGCCTTTGGGGCGGTCGCGGTGGCGCAGGTACATGTTCAACGGCGATGTGAACATGTGGCGCAGCATGGTGGTGGGCAGGATCACCAGGAAGGCTGTGAAGGCGACCACATGGGCCACCCACCACCCCTGATGCCACCCGTGCAGCGAGCCGGAGCCGTCGACGAGGGTGGCCAGCGGGTAGCCGATGAAGCTCCAGCGTTCGTGGTCGGGCAGGCCGTCCGCCGCGATGCGGAACGCCTCCGCGCCGAATCCGGTGACACCGATGGCCAGCAGCACCCCGCCGATCACGGCGTGCTCGGGCCGGGTCTTGATGCGGATGCGGTAGGGCCGCCATCTCGGCGGGCCGAAGCGGCGCAGGATGGCCCACAGCATCCCGACTATGAACACCGCGCCGGCGGCGTCGCCCACCGCGGAGTAGGCCCGGTACACGTCGCCGTGGAGGAACTTGGCCCCGTCGGGTAGTTGGTGGTCGACCTCCAGGGTGGTGGTCACCCCCAGCAGGATCAGGAAGCTGAAGTAGATCAGCGAGTGCATCACTCCGGCGCCGGGCTCGCGCAGCAGGGTGCGCATGTAGACACCGGCTCGGAAGTCGGCCATCCGGTGCTTGGCGTTGTGGGCGGTGGTGCGGCGGTTGTCGGGCCGGCCCCGCTGCCAGTTCTTCACCCGGTTGGCGAACAGCACCGCCCCGTACACCAACAGGATGGGAATGACTGTGTAGAAGGCGGCCTTCAGGGGCCCGGGGATGTTGCCGAACACCTCGCGGGTGACGGCGCTGTCGCTATGGAAGTCTGCGACGCTGGCCACGACCCCCGAGAGGGCAGTGAACAGCGCGATGGCAACACCGACCACAACGACGATGTGGTGAGGCTTGATCCGCATAACCCCCGCGACCCTACTCGCCCCACCCACCCCAAACAGACGAGCACCGGCGAGTGTTCGTGGTGGGATCTGGCGTGAGGGGGACCCGTTTGTGAGTCCAGACTCAGATCAGGGACCACCTCAGTAGCCTGTTCCACCGGTGAATGTCGGTTTGCGACACTTCGTGATGCCGGTTTACAACATGCTGGGATGTCGGTTCACAACAGGATTGGTGCTCAGGTTCCGACAACCGTGGCGGCGGGGAGGAGAGAGCGGTCCGGTGACCTCTCACTCGGTCGGCCGCGCCAGCAGTCGTCCTGCCGCCTCATCGGGCGGAGGCTGGGCGGGAGGCTTGGGCGGCTACTTCGGCGGCTGCGGCTGCGGCTGCGGCGGGGTCTAGAGCCCGCTCTAGGGGGTGTTTGGACTCGACGGGTGACATGTCGGGTCCCAGCACGTAGTGCAGGGGCATTCCGGTGCCGATGTTGAGGGCGCCTATGTCGGTGTCGGATATCTGGTCGATGTGCTTGACCAGGGCTCTCAGGCTGTTGCCGTGGGCTGAGACCAGCACCGTGTGGCCGCGGCGCAGGTCGCCGACGATGTTGTCGTGCCAGTACGGCAATAGTCGAGCCAGCAAATCGGCGAGGCTCTCGGTTAGCGGAACCGTCCCCGGAGCAAGATCGGCGTACACCGGCGAAGTGTTGGGATTGAACTCGTTGTCGGCGCGGATGGGCGGGGGCGGGGTGTCGTAGCCCCGGCGCCACCGCTGCAGCTGCTCATCGCCGTGAGCTTCGCGGGTGGCCGCCTTGTCGAGCCCGGTCAGGTCGCCGTAATGACGCTCGTTGAGGCGCCAACTCCTCTGAACCTCCAGCGAGTCGAGGCCGAGGCGGTCGAGCACGATCCGGGTGGTTTCGGTCGCTCGCTGCAGCACCGAAGTGTGTACCGCGGTGGGGAGCAGCTCGGCTGCCGCCAGCATCTCGGCGGCCCGGTGAGCTTCGGCCCGGCCCCTGTCGTTGAGGGGGCAGTCGTACCAGCCGGTGAACAGGTTCTTGTCGTTCCAGGTGCTGCGGCCGTGGCGCAGAAGAATCAGATCATGGGCCATGTACGTCACGGTATCCGACCCAGAACCGACAAGGTTGATAATAAAAGACTCAACTTTTTCTTGTCAATCAGAATGAACTTAGCTACCGTGGATGTTCAAGGTTAGGCAACACAAGCGAAAGGAAGCCTCACCATGCCAAAGGCTGTCGGTATCGATCTCGGTACCACCAATTCTGTAGTGAGCGTCCTCGAGGGCGGCGATCCTGTCGTCGTACCCAACGCCGAGGGCTCGCGCACGACCCCCTCCGTTGTGGCGTTCAGCACCGATGGCGAGGTGCTCGTCGGCGAGGTCGCCAAGCGCCAGGCCATCACCAACCCCGATCGCACCATCCGCTCCGTGAAGCGGCACATGGGCACGGCCAAGCAGTTCAAGATCGACGACAAGAGCTACGCCTCCCAGGAGATCTCGGCCCGAGTGCTGATGAAGCTCAAGCGAGACGCTGAGGAGTACCTCGGCGACACCGTCACGCAGGCTGTGATCACCGTTCCGGCCTACTTCGACGACGCCCAGCGCACCGCCACCAACGAAGCCGGCAAGGTGGCCGGGCTCGAGGTGCTGCGGATCATCAATGAGCCCACCGCGGCCGCGCTCGCCTACGGACTCGACAAGGAGACCGCCGACCAGACCATCCTCGTGTTCGACCTCGGCGGCGGCACCTTCGACGTGTCGGTGCTCGAACTCGGCGACGGCGTGTTCGAGGTGAAGTCCACCTCCGGTGACACCAAGCTCGGCGGCGACGACTGGGACGAGGCGGTGATCGACTGGCTCGTGGCGTCTTTCAAGGGCGACCACGGCGTGGATCTGTCCACCGACGCCATGGCCATGCAGCGCCTCAAGGAGGCCGCCGAGAAGGCCAAGATCGAGCTGTCGCAGACCCCGTCGTCGCAGATCAACCTGCCCTTCGTGACCGCCACCGACAAGGGTCCGCTGCATCTCGACTACACGCTGAGCCGGGCCAAGTTCCAGGAGTTGACCGCTCATCTGCTGGACCGCTGCCGCGGCCCCTTCGAGCGGGCCATCTCCGACGCCGGTATCTCCTCGGGCGACATCCACCATGTTGTGCTGGTGGGCGGATCGACCCGCATGCCGGCGGTGGCCGAACTGGTGCAGTCCATGACCGGCCGTGAGCCCAACAAGACGGTCAACCCCGACGAGGTGGTCGCCATCGGCGCGGCTGTGCAGGCCGGCGTGCTCAAAGGCGAGGTCAAGGACGTGCTGCTGCTCGACGTGACCCCGCTGTCGCTGGGGATCGAGACCAAGGGCGGCGTGATGACCACCCTCATCGAGCGCAACACCACCATCCCCACCCGCAAGAGCGAGATCTTCACCACCGCCGAGGACGGCCAGCCGTCGGTCGAGATCCATGTGCTGCAGGGCGAGCGCCAGATGGCGGCCTACAACAAGACGCTGGGCAAGTTCCAGCTCGTGGATCTGCCGCCGGCCCCTCGGGGGATGCCCCAGATCGAGGTGACCTTCGACATC
>JAJDZO010000400.1 GCA_022824605.1 Acidimicrobiia bacterium | reverse complement strand
GGGAATCGAGTACGACACCGACACCGGCGACCCGGTGAGGGCCGCGGCGCCCGGACCGGTGACCTTCGCCGGTGCGGTTGCCGGGGCTCTTTACGTGACCATCGACCACGGCGCCCACATAAGAAGCTCGTACTCGTACCTGCATCGCATCAGCGTGCGGGTCGGTGCCCGCGTCGACCGGGGCCAGGTGATCGCCGTCGCGGGGGACAGGCTGCACTTCGGCGTGCGGGTGGACGAGGACTACGTGGACCCCGACGGCTACATCGGCGAGCGCCGGGTCAGGGTGCGCCTGGTGCCGTTGCGCTGGTGAGCTGAACCGCAGGCGACAGCGGCGGCGCTTGGCGGCCGCGGTCTGCCGGGTGCGTTGCGTGCCTGTGGCTGCGGGCGCGCCGACTCCGCTAGCTGCGGGCGCGCCGACTCCGCTAGCTGCGGTCGCGGTCTGCTTACGGTGCTCGTACACTCTTGCGTTGGCCCAGTGGGCCCGACGACGCTGAACGGTGCCGCCGAATCATTCCGCAACCCGCGCCTTCACCCGGTCGCTCAGGCGTCCGGCGCGGGCCACGAAGAACCGGGAGAACATACAAGCATGGCTGTTGTCACCATGAAGCAACTGCTGGAGGCCGGCGTGCAGTTCGGCCACCAGACCCGCCGCTGGAATCCGAAGATGAAACGCTTCATCCACGGCGACAAGGCCGGCATTCACATAGTCGACCTCCGCCAGACTCTGGCCCATCTCGAACGTGCCTACGTCTTTGTTCGAGATCTCGTAGCCGACGGCGGAACGGTGCTGTTCATTGGCACCAAGAAGCAGGCCCAGGACTCGGTGCAGTCCTTCGCCGAGCGCTGCAACATGCCCTACATCAACGAGCGGTGGCAGGGCGGAATGCTCACCAACTTCCACACCATCGCCAAGCGGATCGCCAAGATGAAGCAGTACCAGCGCATGCGCGACTCTGGCGAGTTCGAGGCCATGCCCAAGAAGGAGGCGCTGCTGCTCGAACGGGAGCTGACCAAGCTCGAGCGCAACCTCGGCGGCATCCGCGACATGGAGGAACCCCCCGGCGCGGTGTTCGTGCTCGACACCAAGAAGGAGTACATCGCGGTCACCGAGGCGCGCAAGCTCGACGTGCCCATCGTTGCCGTGGTCGACACCAACTGCGATCCCGATCTGGTCGACTACGCCATTCCGGGCAACGACGACGCCATCAGGTCGGGCCGGCTCATGGCTCGCGTGATCTCCGACGCCGTGCTCGAAGGCCGGTTCATCCATTCCAAGCGCACCGAGGCCACCAGTGCCGCCCGTGATGCAGTGGCCGAGGCCGAGGTTGCCGAACAACAGGCCCGAGCCCGCGCCGAGGCAGCGGCCGAGGCGGCCGAACGCGAGGCCCGGGTGGCTAGGGCCAAGATGCAACCGGCCGCGGCCACCCCCGAAGGCCCGACCTCGGAAGCTGAAGCCGAGGCCGGCGAGTCCGATGCAGGGGCCGCTGCCGCCGAGTCCATCGCCGCAGAGGACGCCGCCGCCGCTGGGGCCACCTCGTCTGACGACGGTGCCACCGCAGCTGAGGACGCAGCGGCCGCTGGCGAGAGTCCGGCTTCTGAGGCTTCGGCTTCTGAGGCTTCGGGTGAGGCGTCTGAGGACGCGACGGCTGAAGCGGGTGCATCGTCCGCGGAGGCCGACTCGCGCGAGGGGGGCTGACATGGCCATCAGTGCTCGTGACGTGAAGGCGCTGCGCGACGCCACCGGCGCAGGGATGATGGACGCCAAGAAGGCCCTCACTGCCGCCGACGGCGACATGGAGGCCGCTCGGCAGCTGCTGCGCGAGCAAGGTCTGGCCAAGGCCGACGCCCGCAGCGGCCGCGACAACGACCAGGGAGCCATCGCCGTGGCCGGCGACGACAGCACCGCCGCGGTCGTGCAGCTCAAGTGCGAAACCGACTTCTCGGCCAAGAACGAGCGCTTCACCTCGCTGGTGCAGGCCCTCGCAGACTCCGTGCTGGCCGGTGGCCCCACGGCGGTCGATCAGCACACCGCCGAGATCGAGGACCTCAAGCTGGTACTGAAGGAGAACATCGAAGTCGGCGTGGTCGAGCACCTGCAAGCCGCCGGCAACAACGTCCTCGACTGCTACGTCCATCGCCAGGACGGCCGCGGAGTCAACGCCGTCGTGGTGGAGGGCAGCGGCGTCGACACCGACGCGCTGCACCAAGTGGCGCTGCACATCGCCTTCGCCAAGCCCCAGTTCCTGAGCGCCGATGAGATTCCCGCCGCCGACGTCGAGCGCGAGCGGGCCTCGCTGCTGGAGATCACCAAAGCCGAAGGCAAGCCCGAGCAGGCTTGGGACAAGATCGTCAGCGGTCGCATGCGGGGCTGGTACGCCGAGCGTGTGCTGCTCGAGCAGGGTCTGCACGGCGAGAAGACGGCGGTGAAGGACAGCGTCGGCCGCGGATCGATCGTCCGGTTCGTGCAGGTACTGATCGGCGACTGATCATGGACCCGCTCGCCGACACCGCCGACGCAGCGGCGCGGCGAGCGGCCCGCTGGCAGCGGGTGCTGCTCAAGCTCTCAGGCGAAGCCTTCGCCGGCGGCGCGGACAGCGGCATCGACGGCGACACGGTGCGACTCATCGCGGCGGGGATCGCGGATGCTCGCCGCTCCTTCGACGTCGACATCGCGGTCGTGGTCGGCGGCGGGAACCTGTGGAGAGGCACCCAGGGAGCGGGCGCGGGCATGGACCGGGCCCAGGCCGACTACATGGGGATGCTGGCCACCGTCATCAACGCCTTGGCCCTCCAGGACACCCTCGAGCAGCTGGGTCAGCCCACCAGAGTGCAGACGGCGGTCCACATGGCTCAGATCGCAGAGCCCTACATCCGCCGCCGGGCCATCCGCCATCTCGAGAAGGGCCGGGTGGTGATCTTCGCCGGAGGCACCGGCAACCCGTTCTTCACCACCGACACCACCGCCGCTCTGCGAGCCGCCGAAGTGGACGCCGAAGTCGTGTTGAAGGGCACCCACGGCGGGGTGGACGGCATCTACACCGCCGATCCCGAGCTCGATTCCAGTGCGGTGCGCTTGGAGCGGGTCACCTACCTGGAGGTGCTGAACCGGGGTCTGGAGGTGATGGACTCCACCGCCATCACGCTGTGCATGGACAACGGTCTTCCCATCGTGGTGTTCAACCTGATGGAGGCCGGAAACCTCCAATCCCTGCTCGACGGTGCTCGGGTGGGTACGCTCGTTGCTCAGGAGGAGCGCACCCCTTGAGCGAGGAGCTGATCGGCATGGTGCTAGCCGACGCCGGCGAGCGGATGGACGAGGCTGTCGCCGCGGCCAGACGCGAGTTCTCCACGGTGCGCACCGGCAGGGCCAACTCGGCGCTGCTGGAGCGGATCCCGGTCGATGCCTACGGCGTGACGATGTCGATGAGGGAACTCGCCAGCTTCGCCATTCCCGAGGCCAGCCAGTTGATCGTCACCCCCCACGATCCCGCCAACATCAACGCCATCGAGCGGGCCATCCAGCAGTCCCAGCTCGGGCTCGTCCCCAGCAACGACGGTCGGATCATCCGGTTGTCGTTCCCGCCGTTGACGCAGGAACGCCGCCGCGAGCTGGCCAGGCTCGTGGGGTCGATGGCGGAGGACTCCCGCAACCGGATCCGGGGCCTGCGCCGCCAGGCTCGCAAGGATCTCGACGAGGTCGAGAAGGAGGGCGGGGTGTCCGCCGACGCGGTGGCCCGGGCCGGCGACCAGCTCGACGGCATCACCCGCGCCCATGAGAGGCAGGTCGACGAGGCCCTGGCCAGCAAAGAGGACGAACTGCTCGAGGTATGAGAACGCGGGCAACGCCCGGGCTTCGGACCCGGGAAGCGAAAGGAGCGCAGCAGTGAGCGACCAGAACGAATTCGGCGACGACTCAGGGGTCGTGGCCGGGCGGTCGGTGTTCGGTGACGAGCACGGTGACCCCGTGTGGAGGGACACGGGGACCGCCGATTCGTCGCAGTACACCGGGTCTGAGCCGAGGCTGCAGGAGGCCGACCCGCAGGACCTGGGTGTGTGGACCGACCATTCCTCGGCACCCCAGTGGGACGAGTCCGAGGATGCGCTGCCCCCGGTGGAGCCCCAAGAGCCGGTGGGGGAGGTTCTCGGCGATGAGGACTTCTTCGGCTACGAGGACCAGAGGGGCTACGCCGGGGTGAACGCCGGCGGGTCGGCTCCGATGTCGTCGTCGGACCGCGACGTGCCGATGGCGGTGCTGGTAGGCGCCTTCATGGCGGCGGTGATCCTGGTGGCCCTACAGATCGGACCGGCGTTGGCGCTGGTGATCGCCACTGCGGTGCTCGGCTTGGCCGCGGTGGAGCTTCTCAGCGCGGTGCGGGTGGCCGGCTACCAGCCGGCGGTGATTCTGGGGCTGGCCGGGGTGGTCACGATGCCCCTCGCGGTGTACTGGCGGGGCGCCGACGCCATCGCGGTGGTGCTCGTGTTGACGGTGGTGTTCGGGGCGTTGTGGTACCTCACGGGGGTCGGCGTCGAAGGGCCCATACGAGGGCTGGCGGTGACGGTCCTGGCCGTCACCTACATCGGTGTGCTCGGTGCGCACGCCGCCTTGATGCTGAGGATCCCCACGCATGGCACCGGGCTGTTGACGGCGGCCATCGTGTTGACCGTCGCCCATGATGTGAGCGCCATGGCGACCGGCAGGGCGGCGGGCCGCACGCCGCTGTCGCGAGCCAGCCCGGAGAAGACGCTGGAGGGACTCCTCGGCGGGGTCATCGTCACGGTCGCAGTGGGCGTGGTGATGGGACTGGTGGGCATGCCGGCGCCTATCGCTGATCCTCCCGGAAGCTTCTGGACCGCGGTGCTGTTGTCGGTGGTGGTGGCGGTGGCCGCACCCATCGGCGACCTGGCCGAGTCGATGCTGAAGCGCGACCTCGACATCAAGGACATGGGTTCGCTGCTTCCGGGCCACGGAGGGGTCCTCGACCGCTTCGACGCGATGCTGTTCACGCTGCCCGCCACCTACTACGTGGCGCTGATGACCGGAGTGATCTGAACGCTGAGCTGATCAGCACTACTGCGGGCGGTCTGCACACACCGCAAGCACCGGATCGATCCGATGATCGGGGTGAATTGAACTCAGTCTCGTCGGTTGCAGTGCTCGGTTCGACCGGATCGATCGGAACCCAGACGCTCGACATCGTGCGAGCCCGTCCCGACCGGTACCGGGTGGCTGCGCTGGGCGCGGCCCGCTCGGTGGATCTGCTGGCCGAACAGGCGCACCGGTTCCGCCCCGATGTGGTGGCCATTGCCGACGCGGCCCGGGCCTCGGAGTTGGCCGAATGGCTGCCGGCGGGCGTCGAGTTGCTCGCCGGCGACGATGCGATGGCCGAGGCCGCCTCGACGGGCGACGTCGTCATCAACGGGGTCGTCGGGTTCGCTGGCCTTCCGGTGACTCTGGCCGCGCTCACCGCCGGCAAGCGGCTCGGGCTGGCCAACAAGGAGTCGCTCATCGCGGCCGGTCCGGTGGTGCAGCGGGTGCGGGCCACCTCCGGCGCGGAGATAATCCCGGTCGACTCCGAGCACTGCGCTATTCATCAGTGCCTGCGAGCCAACGACCGTCCCGAGCGGGTGTCATCGGTGGTGTTGACTGCCAGCGGTGGACCCTTCCGGGGCCGCAGCGGTGCCGAGCTTGCCGAGGTCACCGTCGCCGACGCCCTGGCCCACCCCACCTGGCAGATGGGTCCCAAGATCACCATCGACTCCAGCACCCTGATGAACAAAGGGCTCGAAGTGATCGAGGCCCACGAACTGTTCGGGATCGACTACGACCGCATCGAGGTGGTCGTGCATCCGCAGTCGATTGTCCACTCGATGGTCACCTACTGCGACGGGGCGACCGTGGCCCAGCTCTCCAAACCCGACATGAGGCTCTGCATCGGGTATGCGCTCGCCTACCCCGACCGGCTCGACACGGCGTTCGGCGCCATCGACTGGTCGGAGTTGAGCCGCCTGGACTTCGAGCCGCCCGACCGTTCGGCCTTCGGCTGCCTCGATTTGGCCTACGAGGCCGGTCGAGCGTCGAAGACCGCGCCGGCCTGGCTCAATGCCGCCAACGAGGTGGCGGTTCAGGCCTTCCTGGACGGCCGGATCGGCTGGATGGACATCGCTCGCCTGCTGGAGCAGGCCTTGGAGTGTTGGCCCGGCACCGAGGCGGTAGACACCGAAGCGGTGTTGATGGCAGACAGCGAAGCTCGACGGGTGGCCCGGCGTCTGGCGCAGCATTTCGAGGCGGGCTAAGGACATGCGCGGATTGCGTGAGAGGGTCTCGCGGTCCGGCGGGGCCGATTCCCGCTCTTGTTCGCTTCGCTCACGGGCCGCTCGGGCCACGGCCCCGCCCGTATGGACCGGGTTCCTCGTCAATCCGCGGGGCCTCTAAGAACATAGTGAGCGAGCGCGTGGGTTCCCGGTTGCTGAGCGATCACGGCGGCCTGTTCGGCCTGATCGCGCTGCTGGCGTTCATCGCCGTGTACGCCGGTGTGACCTGGGTCGTGATGATCCTGATGCTGGTGGCGATGCTCTTCCTGCACGAGCTGGGCCACTACGCCACCGCTCGCTGGACGGGGATGAAGGTCAGCGAGTTCTTCATCGGGTTCGGACCGCGGGTTTGGTCGTTTCGCCGCGGCGAGACCGAGTACGGGGTCAAGGCCATCTGGGCCGGGGCGTATGTGCGCATCGTCGGGATGAACAACCTCGACGAGGTGGCCCCTGACGATGAGCCTCGCAGCTTCCGCGAGCAGAGCTATCCCCGCAAGCTGCTGGTGCTGGTGGCCGGCTCCGCCATGCACTTCCTGATCGTGGCGGTGCTTCTGTTCGCAGTGCTGATCGGCGACTCGCGCATCGTCGGCACCGGCTCGGATGCCGCCGAGGTCGACAACTGGGCGCTGGCCACGGTCTCGCCTGCCAGTGCCGCCTTGGCGGCCGGTCTGCAGCCCGGCGACGAGATCGTGTCGATCGCGGGCACCGGTGTCGACACCTTCGCCGATTTCTCCCGGTTGGTGCAGCGGCTCGCCGGCGCCGAGGTGGAGGTGGTCTATCTCCGTGACGGTGCACAGCGCATCACGTCGACGCGGGTGGGGGAGCGCTTGACGGCTGCGGGCGCGGCCGGGATCGTCGGGCTCATCGAAGGCGACCGGATCCTGGCCGTCGAGGGCCTCGTATCCGACGGCGCGCCGACGTATGCCCAGTTGGTCGACTTCGGGCGCGGCCGTATCGGCGAGCCTGTCGACATGACCATCGTGGACACCCGCACCGGCCGCCCCGCGGTGGTGGAGGGGGCCGTCATCACCGAACTGATCCAGCCGGCTGACGCGGTCCAGGGGTTCTTCGGGGTGTCGGCGGAGTATCGAGCCTCCGGGCTGGGGGTTGCGCAGGCGACGGAGCAGTCGCTGCGACTGTCCGGGGCGATCGTGCGAGACGTGACCTTCGCCATCCCTACCGTGCTGACCGACGGATTCGCGGGAACCTTCGACGGGCTGCGTGGCGGTGACGACGAGGCTGTCGGCGGCGCCCAGGCCGCCCGCGACGTGGAGCTGCGACGCCTCGACACGTCGCATCCCGACGAGAACCGGATCCTGTCGATCTACGGCGTGGCTCGCATCGGTGCCGACGCGGCCTCCGACGGCGCCACCGAGGTGCTGCTGTTGATGGTGTACGTCAACGCGTTCATCGGGGTGTTCAACCTGTTGCCGCTGCTGCCTCTCGACGGCGGTCATGTGGTGGTGGCCACCTATGAGCGGATCCGCTCCTTCGGGGGCCGGTCGCACCGTGTCGATGCCGCCCGGCTGCTGCCGGTGACGTATGCGGTGGTGGCCCTGCTGTTGCTGGTGGGCGGGGTGGCGCTGGTGCGCGACATCCTCGACCCCGTCACCTTCGGCTAGTGCTCTGTCCACTAACGTTTGTGGGGGTCGCGTCCACCACTTTGGGGTTTGTGGGTGCTGGGATTGGGGGATGTCGAAACCATTGCGGGTT
>JAJDZO010000339.1 GCA_022824605.1 Acidimicrobiia bacterium | reverse complement strand
GGTGGTGCGCTCAGAGCCGTTGGAGGCGCTGGTGATCTCGGGGTGGGTGCGGGGCCTGTCTGACCGCGACATCGAGGCCCTGCTCGCTGAGGCCCTCGGTCCCGAGGCGGCGCTGTCGCGATCCACCGCGTCGCGGATATGTGCTCGGCTGCGCGACGACTTCGAGGCGTTCCGCCACAGAGACCTCACCGACGTCGAGTTGGACTACCTGTTCGTTGACGGCAGCTGCTTCAAGATGCACGACGGCTCGCGGGCCGAGCCGGTGCTGGTCGCCTACACCATCACCACCCTCGGACGGCCCGTGCTGTTGGCCGTCGAGCCCGGCGGACGCGAGTCCCACGACGCCTGGGCAGGGTTCCTCGCCGACCTCACAGCCCGCGGCCTGCGCACCCCGCTGCTAGTCATCTCAGACGGCGCCGCGGGCCTCGTCGGCGCTGTTGAGACCAACATGGCCTCCGCTCTGCGGCAACGGTGCCTCATCCACCGAGCCCGCAACGTGTTGGCCAAGGTCCCCGTCGAACACTGCGACGAACTCAAAGAGGCGTTCTGGGAGATCTTCGCGCTGTCCGAGGACATCGAGGCGGGCGCGGCGGCCGTCACCGCGGCGCAAGCCGACATCGACGAGGCGCTCCACGGCGGCTGCCACCTCAAGTGGATCGCAGCAGTCTCAGGCGTCCACTTCCTCGTGTTCCAGCGCATCCGCGACGAGGGCCCGGCGCAGTCATGGCGACACCCGCTGCGGTGGATGCCGGCACCGTGGCCTCGACACCGTCGGTGGTCAGCTGGCAACCAGGTCTGTGCGGGCGATCACTTTCTGCTGGGGAGCGGCCCCGGACTTGAAGAGGCGCAGCACGATGTGGCTTCTGTCTTGGAACGCCCTGCCGGTGATCCACACCTCATCGAAATAGTCGAATCTGATCCTGTCAAGCACTTGGTACGGACAGCGCTCCGACACCTCTAGCTCTTGACAGGCGGGACCGAAGTAGTCGTCCAGTTGCACTGCGGCCATTTTGTCGTCCAGCACCACGAACAGCCACTTCAGGCCGGGAGCGTTCTCCATCTGAGCCTGGGTGGTCTTCTTGTCGATGTGGCGCTGCACCGTGGCCAGCATGTGTTCGTATTCGCCCCAGGCGGGATCGGGGACTGCTGGACTTGTTCTCACAACTCCGCGACGCGGCGTGTCCGACTCCGAGACCTTCAAGACATGAACCCGCCTCGGGGGCGACTCGAAAGAGTCCACAAGCTGCTGCGGATACCAGTAACCGGTGTCGCGTCCCCACTGAAGCATGAAGTCACCGAAGTCGGCGCTCGGCGTCGATGACGCTCGCCTGTCCGAAAGCCAGTCGTGACGACCAAAGTGCTCTTGCGGGTCTACAAGCCGTTGCCGGGCAGCCTCCAACATCTGCTGCGGCGTGCCCCCGGCGTCCTCCACGTCCACGAGCACAGCGATGAGTGCAGCCACGAGTTCCTTTAGTGGACGCCTGTTGCTGGCTGGCGCGTGGTCGTAGACCCTCACACTCCACGCCATCGACAGCCGCGGGTCGGGCCATTCCCTTCGCGAACGGCGTCTCCGCAGAGCACTCTCATCAGCGTGCTCCTCAGCTAGCTGGCTCTCAAACCTCCGCCCGGCTTCGTTCGTGTCCCAGGTGACCTCTACATCAGCGGCCCGCCCATCAGCCATCGCCAAGCGCCAGTCCGCCGTGGGCGAACCGTCCGGCTCCAAGCGCTCAACCCGGACCACATCCTCGAACTCGCCGACGAGGCGGACAGCCAGCCGCTCTTCGACCGTGGAATCGTCTTCGTGCACGGCAGGCGAGGCTATCCACCTGCCGGTCTTCGGCGAGTGGCAGAACGCCAGTCTCGGACGCCGTCGCGACGGGCAAGCACAGCGCAGCCCTCTACGATCTGCGTGATGGCTGTACCCGATCCAGCTAACGGCCCGGACGAGCCACTGCCGTGGTCGCTGCTGCTCGAGCCGCCGGGGCTGACCGCTTTGGAGTCGGCCATGCGAGACCTGGACGAGTCGCTGCAACCGTCCACGCCGATCTTGGAGAGCGTGCGCCCGTTGGAGTCGGCGTCGCTGGGGATTTGCGACGTGGCGGACCGGATCGAGGAGTAGCTGCCCGAAGCCGAAGCGACGCTGACCCTGTCACTGCGTGGTCGCGGCCACGACCCTGCAGCCGCCGCGGCTGGCGCGGCAGCCGGCCAGATGCTCGCCGGGCTGCGCCACCTGGCCGACACCTCGCGAGCGTACGCCGCAACGCTCCACGATCCCGGCATGGACGACAGCGACGCCAGAGCGAACTCCACGCAGCCCGAGCCGACGCGTCCGCCAGCCTGAGGGCACTGATCGACGGAGCGTCGTGAGACACCCGCCCCATCTTGCGCGGGTTCCTGGTGCCCGGTTGTCCGCAGGATCACCTATCGGAGTGCCGCACTTATCTTGTAGCCGAGCGCAGCCCACGAGTCGCGCTCACCGCTCGTCAGGTGCGCGGCCGTGTGCTCACGCGCCCAGGCGAGGTGAGCCTTCGCGGCGCGGCACTTGGGGAAGCCTGAGATCTCGTCCTCGAAGACGCCAAGAATTGGACGCCGCGGGTGGGTGGCTGCCTTGCTGTGATGTCTCAACCGAGTTGGGATCGCGGGTCAGGGTGTTGCCAGATTGGTCAACAGGGCCTATGCTCGGTTCTGTGAGAGGCGGCAGCCGGGTGGCGGACATCCTTCGCGAGGCGCGGGAGGCCAAGGGTCGGTCCTTGCGGAGCGCGGCGAAGGAACTCGGGGTCGATCCGTCGTACCTCTCGCGTGTCGAGACGGGAGAACGGTTCCCGTCAGCGGAGTTGCGCGAGCGTGCCGAGGGCATCTACGACATCGACAGCGACACGCTGGCCTTGTCCGCTGGGCATGTCCCGCCCGACGTGTTGGAGATACTCAGGCAGAACCCGGCATTGCTACAGGAGATCCGAGCCAGGCATGGTCAACCCCGCTGACGCCTACCTGGGCCAGGTTCTCAACAGCCGTTACCGGCTCGACGGCCATCTGGGCACCGGGAACTTCTCCTATGTCTTCGAGGCCTTCGATCTTCAGTCGGGATCCAAGGTCGCGTTGAAGATGCTGCTGCCGAGCGCAGCGACATCTGTTGAGGCAGTCATCGAGTTCGACACCGAGGCGCGGCTACTGCGGATCCTGAGTGCGTGCGCGAACGTGACCAACTTGACTGATTCAGGGAGATCCAGCCTCATTGTCGAAATCAATGGAGTGCCTGCATCTATTGACGTGTTGTTCCATGTAATGGAACTTGCCGCCGGTGCGCTCGACGATCTGTTACCGCGGCGCCACGAACTCATTTGGACGGAGAAGATGCGACTGTTCCGTGACATCGTTGCGGGGACTCATCAGATGCACACCAAGATGATCGCCCACAGAGACCTGAAGTCCTCCAATGTTCTGCTGTACGACGATGCGGCAGCGCCTCGGGTGGTTGCGAAGGTGGCTGACCTCGGACGCAGCTGCGACCTCACCCAGCCGCCACGCTTCCCCACGGACTCATATTTCACGGGTCGCGGCGACTTGGCTTTCGCTCCACCGGAATACCTGTGGGGCCTGGGCGAGACCAGCCGTGCTGCCCTCCGACGGGCAGACATCTACTTGCTTGGGTCAGTGCTATTCGAGTTGGCGACCGCTCAGGGGATGACGGGAGCCGCGTTGCCCCACGGTTGGGATGACCTGCACAGCTTGGGTGCCATGACCGAGACCGAGCGCGCGGCCGCCTTCCCGGCTGCGGTGCGCTCGATGAGCCGCCACTACGACACCGCGCTGGGTTTGATGGCAGACGAGTTGCCGCCCGTGATCCGACACTACAGCGTCGAGCTGGTGCGCCAGCTGTGCAATCCTGACCCGACCCGCCGCGAGCACCGGTTCAGAGCGGAACGCAAGAACCCCACATGGGGACTGCAATGGCTCGTTCGACGGGTTGACATCATGACGAAGAACCTAGAGAGGAGCGAGGCTTTGGAACCAGCGCGCAGGACGGTGCGACGCCGATGACTACGACGATCCATGATGACCGGCCGGTTGACTTGGTCACGTCACTCACTGGCTGCATCGCAGTGCCGCCCGGCCCAAGGATGCCGACGCTGGACTCCGAGGCGGCGGCCGAGGATGAGGGCCAGGAGGCCACAGGAGCGCTTGCTCAGGCACGCATTCTCGCCGACAAGCATCCCGATTCGGTTGCTGCGCTAGCAAGGTTGGCTAGGTGTGAACTCGATTTCGAGCACCGGGTTAGCGCTATCAACGCGGCGAGCGCTGTAGTGGCTAGACAGGACGCCTCCGACTCCGCGGCTCTGTTGGTGGCGGCGCAGGTGCTTGCCGCGGTCGGCGACACGGGATCCGCGGAACAAGCGCTGAGCGTTGTACTCGAGTCAAATAGCACGGGCGAGGGCGCTAGGTGCGCCGCCTTGATGATGTCCGCTGACATCGCAGCACGGCACGGGCACCTCGACACAGCGATGACCTACCTAGAAGAGGTGGATGACAACCATCATGAGGCACGAGCGCTTGAGGGCGCCATCCTGGTATGCCAGGGCCGCTACCACGACGCCATACGCGTCCTGCGGACGGCTTTGCGAGACATCCCGGACACGCCCCAAGTTCTCGGCAACCTCGGCTTTGCGTACGCGGCGGTTGGCTCGGTCCGCAAGTCCACCCGCGCAATGAGAGCGGCGGCGAGCCTCGCCCCGACGGATCGAACAATGGTGATGAACCTTGCCGCGCTCCTGCTCTCACAGGATGAGACAGCAGAGGCGCTGTCTGTCGTGGATCGGCTGGCCAGCGCGCACCCCGATGACGTGCGCCTCGAGTTCGCTGCCGCAGAGATCGTGCATGCCTCTGGTGACCGCGTCGGCGCGCTGCGGCGCCTACGGCAACTGAAGGCGTCGGGGAGGATGAAAACGGCGTCACCCGAGCGGCAGGCAGAACTGGACCTTGACATCCTGTTGCTGAGCGGCCAGGCAAAGACCTCCGCCGCGGTCTTCACTCATGCTGTGGAGGCGCTCAAGTCCTGTGACTATCGCAGCGAGACGATCGCCAGAATGCTCGCATCCGCGGCGCATTCGACTGCGGTGCTGCCCGAGCTTGAAGCGGTCTATGCCGAACTGAGCGAACGCCACAGTCGCGAGACGTTGCTCGCCGTCGAAGCCCAGGTGGCGTTCCTGCGCTTCGAGTTCGACCGGTCCCTCACCGCCGCTATGGAGTGGACCAGACATGAACCATTCTCCCTGGACGCACACATCTCCGCCACCTACCTGCTGAGTATGCACGCCGGGGACTACCGAACTGCGGCTCGTGTCGGACAGGACGGGATCAGACGCGGCCTTCGCAGTCCAGTTCTGCGCTGCAACGTCGCCTTCGCTCTCGTTATGAGTTCGGACCTCGATGAGGCGGTTCGAGTCCTGCCCGACGCGTCGGAGCTTGAACTGGCGCTAGCAACGGCAGGACTCATCGAAGTGATCCGCGGCAACGCCGATCAAGGCATCAAGATGTACGACGACTGTGCGCAATCCACGCGCAGTCGGGGGGAACACGATCTGGCCGATCTCGTAGAGTCGCACCGGCTTCTCGTGGAGGTCATGGCCGGCCATGCCATTCCCGCAGAACGCATGGCGCGCCTCGCTGCCCGATCGAGCAGCGACCCGCGCTTCAGGGTGATCCACGACACCATTGAACGCGAAAAATCGCGCACGGGTGCAACGGCACAGACGCCGTCGTGATCGAATCGACACTTGAGGCGAGGGGACTCGCACGCCCCAGCGAAGACGGCGCCTCGATCCCGCTACATCCGTCGGTGTGGACGACCATTCTCGTCATCCTGGGTCAACTGTCCCGCGTCACCGGCGCTCGCAAGGGTCTCAGCGTCCACCCGGCGACGAATGACGCCGACGCGATCGCCGGTCTCATGCGAAGACTGTCGAGGGAGCCGCTGCCTTCTGCTGACAGGGTGATCACGCTGGATCTCGAGGCGGTCAGCTTCGATCTCACTCTGGTCCCGCTCGACGACATCCTTGAGTTCCGAGAGGAGCACCACCGCATCCACAGGGCCTGCGTGCGTGACCTCCACGGGTTCATGGCTGAACTCGCGGCCATCGACGACAGCAATGAGCGCGAACGGATGCTCACGGAGCGCCGCCAAGAGATCTCCGACCCTGCCAAGAGCTTCAGCGCCCTGCGCTTCGCTGGCTCGGCAACCGCATGGATGGGACGTCCTTCAAGATTGGGTTGGCCGGTGCCGCTTGGTCGATCCGCGGAGGATTCGATCCTGTCGGTCTCGTCCTCTCCGCCGCGGGTATGGCATCTCAGATCATCTCCGGCCGCCAGGCCCCGATCACTGCCTACTCGTACATCTTCGCCGTGGACAGAGAGTTCGGTTACGGCTGATCGTGTGCGTGTGTGGACAACTCGAGAGCGAGCGCCAAGTGTCGCTTCGGCCCATGCAGTGACGAACTCGGATGGCGCCTGCTTCTGGGAAGTCTCCCCACCTCATTCTGGGAAGTCCCCCGCGCGGGAGTCTGCAGGTAGCGTCGTCGACCTCCACAAACGCCAACCGGCAAAGAGCCCACCAGTCGATAACGTCCTCGCTTGCGCGGCGACGGGTGCGAGGAATCGTGGATGTGAGCGACGACGAACAACCAAGCGGCGCCTCTGAGGCTCCGCTGGAGGATCAGGTGGTACCTGAATCGGTGGACGCCGACGGAGAGGATCCCGAAGAGGCGGAGAATCCGGACTCGTCGTTGCATGCTGGCGCTAGAGGCGCAACTCGACGATCCGGTCGCATGCTCGCCGACCGGGCCGCCAAGGCCAAAGCCGCTACGAAAGCAGCCGCTCAGGGAGTCGGATCTGCCGGTCGGTCAGCGATTGAAAGAACCGAGGCCGCTACGAAAGCCGCTGCCAAGGGAGTCGGATCTGCCGGTCGGTCGGCAGTTGAAGGAACCGAGGCCGCTACGAAAGCAGCCGCCCGGGGAGTCGGATCTGCCGGTCGGTCGGCACTTGAAGGAACCGAGGCCGCTACGAAAGCCGCTGCCAAGGGAGCCGGATCGGTCAGTCGGTCAGCGGTTGCCAGAACCGAGGCCGCTACGCAGGCCGCTACTGAGGGTGTTGGAGCGGCTGCGAGGGCGACGAAACGCCACATGATCGCGGCCTCCGGCGTCGCTCAGGGGCTCGTCGTCGGGATCGGACCGCAGATCAATCAGATCGTTCAGTCCGCGGTATCCGGGTCGGCGTCGGTCTACGACAAGGCGCTCGACGCCAACTATCTCGATCCGCTGCTGAGATCGGACATGGGTGGCAGCTACCACCGGCTCTTCGACGGTGGTCACACCATCGCCGGCGCGGTGAAGGCAGTCTCTGAGGCGCCCATCGACGACGGCATCACCCAGCAGGCGCTGGGCACCGTGGAGGCGTTGCTGCGAGATGTCTCAACCGAGCGTGGCCTGCCGCTCGCCACCTGGGACAAAGCGACGTTCGACTCTGTGGCTCAGTCTCTCGACAGCACCTTGGGCATCCCCAAGCGATGGCTCTATGACATCAACACGTTCGACGCCGCCGACGTGCTCGGAGCAACGTTGGGGGTGGTGACGGTCGCGTTGAATTGGAACAGTGCCGACACCGAACAGTTCGCCCAGGTGGTTGCCAGCATGGGCCTGTCGGCCGCGGTCGGGCTCAATCCTCTGCTTCTGCTGGTGACGCTCGTCGCAGCAGCCCAAGCGTTCAACAAGGCCCGGCAGAGTGGCGACTACAGCGGCCTGGCCGACGGGGCTTTCAAAGGCGCCGCTACCTCGGCAGCATCGCTTGGCGCGGTCGCGATCCTGACTGCTGCCGGAGGACCGGCCGGCGCGGGGCTTCTAGTCGGGGTGGCCGCCGGTGTGCTCGTCCAGCAGGCCACCAAGAACGTGAGCGTCTCCGACATTGCCGGCTACGTCACCGACCGGGCAACCGTTCTCAGCTCCACGGTCTCGGTATGGGCTCAGGACGTCCTCAACCGAGACGATGCCGACCCCGCCGACTGGGCGGTCGCCCAACAGATCCTCGAGCTTCCCAGTGTGGCCACCGCAACCAAAGCCGCCGCTCCCATAGTCGACACCCTCAACGAGGCGCTCACCACACAATCGGCCTGACTGCGCCTCGCGGGTGCGGAGACATGCACACACACACACCGGTCCAGCGCAATCGTGGCCAGTGCCGGCACCTCGTGTGAGGAGGGCGAATGACTACAAGTCGCTTTCAGCTACGGCGCTGATCACGCAGGCATGTCGTGTGAGCAGGGTGAATGACTACAAGTCGCTTTCAGTTACGGCGCTGCTCACGCAGGCACCTCGTGTGAGCAGGGTGAATGATTACAAGTCGCTTTCAGCTACGGCGCTGCTCTCGCAGGCACCTCGTGTGAGCAGGGTGAATGACTACTTGCTCACCGCCCGCCGCGGGGTGCTTGCGCGATCTCGGGTTCGCGGCGGGTGGTTAGCGAGGCGCCGAAGAGCACTATGGCGATTCCTGCCCACTGCAGCGCGGCGATCACTTCGGAGCGGAACGCCATTCCCAGCACCATGGCGACGATGGGGATGAAGTAGGTGGCCACACCGCCACGGGTGGCGCCCACCCGGCCCACCAGAGCGGCCATGGTTACGAACGCTGCGCCCGTGTTGACGACTCCCAGCACCACCACGGCCGACACCGGCCCGGCGCTCCACTGTGAATCGGCCAGTCCGATCAGGCCGAGCGGTGTGGTGGCTGCGGCGGCCACGCCCAGCGCTCGCATCATCACCGCGGGTGCGCCGTAGCGCTGCTGCAACGGCACCGCCAGGTTGAGCGAGATCCCGTAGAAGAGGGTGGCCACCAGCACCAGCAGCACTCCCCATGCGGCCGAGGTGGATCCGGTCACCGCGGGCAGGCCGATGCAGACCGTCCCTACGAACCCGAGCACGATTCCGGCGGCCTGACGCAGACCGGGAAGTGACCGCATCAACACGATGGCCACCACTGTGCTGAAGATCGGCACCGAGGCATTGAGCATTCCGGTGAGGGCGGAGTCGATGTGCTGCTGCGCTATCGGGAACAGCAGAAACGGCACAACCACCCAGGTGAACCCGAGCACGACAACCCGTGGAAGATCGCCCCGATCGACCGGTTCTCGGGCTGCCGGCACAACGGTCAACGACACAAAGCCGAGCGAGACCCTGATCCAGGTGATGGTCACCGGGCTCAGCGTCTCCAGCGATATCTCGATCAGCAGGAACGACGACCCCCAGATGAGAGCCACCCCGCCAAGCAGTGCCCATTCGATCCACCCGAAGGGCTCCAGTCTCGACCCCTGAGCAGTAGAGAACACCCGGCGCCCCGCCCGCGGGGCACTCTCAGCCATCAGGCTGCACTAGCGCACATAGGCGTCGACCGCGGCGGGCTCGTTGATTGCGTAGACAAGGCGGATCGCCGGGTCGATCTCCATCAGGTGCTCCATAGCGCGGCGCCCGCCTGCTACGGAGCCCATGGTCAGTGCGCTGCCAGCGATGCAGACGTAGCCACCGAGCGCCCGCATCCGGGCTGCCGCGCACAGGTCCACAGACTGACGGTAACGGAGCCCTCCTGCCGTGCGGCGATGCCGCGAACCTCGTGGAACTCAACCGGTCCGGCGCGCGTGCCTCCGCAAAGACACCAAATAACCGTCGCGCTGCCGCCGAGCGGCTGTATTGATTACGCGCGCTGGCCTATCGGGTCTTCTTCTGAGCTGGAAACTACTGACGCAGCGTGCTTATGACTGAAAGTGCCCAGCGATGTCACACCCCTCTGGCATGATCTGTGCATGGTTGTGAACACGGCACGACGGGTGCGGGAGGGGTTGGCGGAGTTGATCCGGCTGGCCAACGATGCGGCCACATCGACCTCAGACCTGCGGGTGCTGCTGGGGGAGTGCAAGACCTTCGGCGGGCAGTTGGCGGTGCTGCAAGCCGATGCGGCGGCCAGCATCGCGGGTCGCGAGCGTCACGGCGACTCCGGCGTGGGGGTGCTGGCACAGGCTGCGGGCCTGTCGCGGCGCGAGGCAGCGGGGCAGGTTCAGACCGCTGAACGGTTGCAGGCAATGCCTGCGGTGCGCGATGCCGTCGAGGCTGGACAGATCCCGATTGCGAATGCCAAGACGCTCGCTAGAGCGTCGGGAAGGACGAGCACCGGCCAGGTCGAGGGTGATGTCGACTTGTTGGAGAAAGCCGCGGGGATGTCGCCAGAACACTTCGCCAAGGAAGCTGGGCGTTGGGTGGTGAAGCGACAACACGATGGCGGCGAGGGTGAGTATCGGCGGCAGAGGGCCCGCAGGCGGCTGTGTTTGTGGAACGGCGACGACGGCATGGTGCATCTGCGCGG
>JAJDZO010000292.1 GCA_022824605.1 Acidimicrobiia bacterium | reverse complement strand
TCACCTCGTCGACCCCGTCGGAACCGTGGTTGAGGGCCAGGGCGTGGCCTGGCTGCGAGCTGCGTTTCGCACCGGCGAGCCTGGTGAGGCCGAGATAGCCGAGGCTGGCGCCACCCTCGGCGTGGGCGAGGACCTGATGGTGGACGAGGAGGGCAGCCTGATGCCCTGGGATCGTCGGCGTGTGGTGGATTATGTGCCGGTTCGTTGCGGGGATGAACCCGTGGCGGTGCTGGCACGCGAGGCCGGTCCGGCCCCGATCCGCCACGAGAACCCGCTGGAGACCGTCTACCGCGGCCTGTATGACCGGTTTGCTCAGATGATCGCCGAGGGCGCCTTCCCCTACGGCCGCATGGAGCGGGTGGGCGAGTTCCGCGAGCCCCGGGTGGGAGACGGAGTGCTGGTGCTCGACCGGGAGGGCCGAATCAGCTACGCGTCGCCCAACGCCCGCAGCGCTCTGCACCGCCTCGGCGTGATGCACCTCGTGCCGGGCCGCAGCCTCAGCGATCTGGAACTCGACGACACGGTCATACGGCGCTCGTTCGGGCGGCGGCGCTCCACGGTGGCCGAGTTCACCGCCGGATCGCTGATCGTGGTGGTGGCGCGCGTCTATCCCATGGTGGCTTCCGACCGGATCACCGGAGCGGTGGTGATGCTGCGCGACGTGTCGGAGCTGCGTCACCACGACCGCCTGCTGCTCTCCAAGGACGCCACCATCCGCGAGATCCATCATCGGGTGAAGAACAACCTTCAGACGGTCAGCTCGCTGCTGCAGCTCCAATCCCGTCGCCTGTCCAGCACCGAGGCGAAAGCTGCGGTGCAGAGTTCGGTGCGGCGGATCTCGTCGATCGCCATGGTGCACGAGCACCTGGCCCTCGACACCAGCTCCCAACTCGACTTCGACGAGGTGGTCGGACCGCTGCTGCGGCTGGTGGAGGAGGGGCTCGCACCCGCGGAGCGCCCGCTGAAGGTCCGGGTGGACGGAACGGTGGGCGAGATCGACGGCGAGACGGCGATGCCGCTGGCGGTCGTGTTGGTGGAGCTGGTGCAGAACGCCTTCCAGCACGCCGGTCCGCCGACGGGTCCCGGCACCCACGTCGAGGTGCGGTTGGCCCGCACGGCCGCCACGCTCACCATGCGCATCACCGACGACGGTCCCGGCGTGGCCGAGGGCTTCTCGCTCGACCGCGACGCCGGGCTCGGACTCACCATCGTGAGAACGTTCGTGGTTCACGACCTCGGCGGCACGATCACCATCAAGGCCTCGTCGGCGAACCCGCCCCGAGGCACCGTCATCGAAATCTCCGTCCCCCGCCGCCCCGAGGCGCCGACATCGGGCTAAGCCCCTGCGGTGTGGCCGCCGGCAAGATCACAAGCTGAACCGACTCCCCGCCGCCGGAATTACGGCTCGCAGACTCGCTGACCGGCCAGGATCGATGCCTCGCCGCCGTTGAGACGTCGCAGCCTGGCGGGATGGATGTCGCCGAGCAATTTCGCCGCAGACGACCATGACGATCCCTTCGGCGGCTCGACACAGTTGACGAGGTCGTGGGCGCGTTCGGCGGGCAGGCCTGTGGTGAGTGCCGCGTTGATGTGGCGGGCGATCTTCTCGACCAGCGCGATGCCCGAGGCCTCGTCACCGTTGTTGTCGGTCATCACGGTCATGGCGTAGGCGCCGCCCTGCGGATCGCGCACCACCCCAGTGGTGCCGAGGCGCCACCCCGCTCCCGTTGTCGGGTAGAAGCCGTTCTTGAGGGCGGCCCCATAGCCAGGCGGCAGGCCCGCGGTCACGCCCCAGCTCTGGGCTGCGCTCACGCCCGACATCCACTCCCACGCCGCCCGCACCGACGCCTCCGACAACGGCCCGCCGCCGATCAGCAGCTGCTCCACCAGCCGCGTCCGGTCCTCGGCGGTGGAGCGCGTCGCGCCGTACGCCGCGGTGTGGCTGGTGCCCGCCACCCCGAAGCGGGCGTCCAGCCGTTCCATCCCCGCCGCACCACCGACCTGGACATACAGCCTCGACGTGGGCGGACGGTTGTGGCTGTAGTGCATCATCAGCTCGATGTCGGCGGCTTCCGGCGCGCTCAGCGCACGCCCCTGGTCCTGGGCTGCGAGCAGCACCCCGGCTAGGACCTGAGCCTTGATGACGCTGGCGGTGGTGAGCTCCAGGCCGGGGTTCAGGTGGTGCTCGCACCCGGTGCGGTGGTCATGAACGGCGGCGGTGAACCGGGCGCCGGGGTGCGCCGACGCGATCTGATCGACGAACGCCGCGTCGAACATCTGGAGGCAGCCCGCGCCAGAAGCGGCACCCGTCGGCGGGGATTCGTCGCTGACCGGCGGGGCTTCAGCCGGGGCCGGCGGGGTGTCCTCGGGGGCCGGCGGCGAGGGTGAGCGGTCGCGGTGTCGCACCGCCCGGCTGAGGAATGCGGCCATGTGGGCCCGGGTGACGGGCTGGGTGCCGCAGAAGCGCGGCGGATCGGTCCCGCAACCCACGCCGATGTTGGCGGCGTGGACGGCCTCAACGGCCTGGTAGGCGGGGTGATCGGCGCCGACGTCGTCGAAGGTGGGCTCATCGACTGGGGCTCTAGGCAGTCCGAACGCTGGGGCGAGGTACAGCGCCATCTGGGCTCTGGTCACGGGGCTCTCGGGGCAATAGCGGGTGCCGTCAGAGGTGCATCCGATGGTGATGCCCAGCTCAGTCACGAGTTCGACGTGGGGCGCGTACCAGGCGCTCGCAGGGACGTCGGCGAAGCGTCCAACTGAGTTCCCGCCGACTTCGAGGCCGACGGCTCGGACCATGAAGACGGCCATGTGGGCCCGGGTGACCGGCTGGTCGGGCCCGAACGTACCGTCGGGGTACCCGGTGGTGATGCCGAGCGAGGCGATGTGGGCGACGTGGGGCGCGTACCAGGCGTCGTCGTCGACGTCGCTGAACTGGACGCCGCCGGGCTGAGCCGCGGCGGCGCCCTGGATGCCTGCCAGCAGCGCGACCGCCAACAGAAGCGCAACAATACGTCGGGCCCAGGCATCGGACACTGGCAGAGCCTAGAGGCCGAGCGATTAGGCGAGCGAGCGCGCTCCATACGGGCGAGGCTGTGGACCATCGGGGTTGCTGGTTGCGCTATTGCCGGCCCGGGCTTGGCCGCCACGGTGGCGGTGCCATAGTGCTCGGACGGCCGCTGGGAGCCTTGGGCAGCGTTGTGCGGCTCGCGTTGGCGGCCGAGGTCTGCGAGACTGGATGTTGTGGCAGCGGTGATCGCGCACCGGGGGGCCAGTCAAGCCGCGCCCGAGAACACGCTGGAGGCCTTCCGGCTGGCGCGGGAACTCGGCGCCGACTGGGTGGAGCTCGACGTGCGCCGCACCACCGACGGCGTGGCCGTGGTCCACCATCATGCTCATCTGGCCGACGGGCGCCGGATCGGTCATCTCCATGCCGACGAACTGCCCGACTATGTGCCCAGCCTGGCCGAGGCTCTCGAAGCCTGTGAGGGCATGGGGGTTCATCTCGAGATCAAGAACCTGCCCGACGACCCCGACTACGACAGCGAGAACTTGGTGGCCGACGCGGTGGCCGGGCTGATCGCGGCCTATCTCGGCCCGCAGCGGGCGGTGGTGTCGTCGTTCAACGTGGATGCGGCCGATGCAGTGCGGGCTGTCGATCCCTCGATCCCCACCGCGCTGATCTGCGGGATCGTGGCACCCGATCAGGCGGTGGCGCGCGCCGGCGCCCACAACATGACGGCGGTGCATGCCTTCGACGCCATGTGCGACGCCGCTTTCGTGCGCCGGGCCCACGGTGCTGGGCTGACCGTCAACGCCTGGACCATCAACGATCCCGAGCGCATGTCGGAGCTTCTGGCCATGGGCGTCGACGGTCTGATCACCGACCTACCCGACGTAGCCCGAGCCGTAGTCGACGCCGCCTGACCCGCCGCTCGCCCGGGCTCGGCCGCACGCGGCATGTCAGAGCAGCACCAGGCGCTGTCAGGGCAGCACCAGGCGCAGGGCAGCACCAGGCGCTGTCAGGGCAGGACCAGGCGCAGGGCGTCGGGTGTCCAGCGGATCCTGAGGCGGGGCGCTGCTCCGAGGTGGTCGCCGTCGGCCTGATACGCCACCGGCGGATCGGCGGTCACGGTGAGGTCCGTCAGCTGCTCGTGGACTCTGGCTCCGGGCATGCCGCGCACGTCACCGGCGCGCAGGGCTTTCAGCCCGACCGGGAGAATGCGGTGCGGCGACAGGGTGGGCAGGGTCACCACAGCCAGGGGCTCGTCCAGCCCGAGGCCGGGCACGAGGTCGAAGCTGCGGCTTCCCAAGTAGGTGTAGGGGTTGGCGTTGAGCACGATCGCCAGCAGGCCCTCAGCCAGCGTGGCGCCGTCGGCGTCGAGGACCTGCACCGGAGGGCGGTGCCGGTGAGCGCGCTGCAGCCAGGTCGTGATAGCGGCGTAGATGAACAGGGGATGGCCCGCCCATCGCTTGAGGGGGCCGCGGCTCTCGACCTGTTCGACCACGGCCGCGTCGAAGCCGATGCCGCAGTGGAACAGGAAGTACCGCCCGTCGACTGCGCCGAGTCCGATCCTGGTGACGGCTCCTCGGTCGAGCGCGTCGAGAAGTTGACCGGCGGCATCGACTGGATCGTCGGGCAGGCCGATGATGCGGGCGAACACGTTGGTGCTGCCCCCTGGGAGTGCCGCCAAGGCGGTGTCGGTGCCGGCGAGACCGTTGGCGGCTTCGTTGAGGGTGCCGTCACCGCCGAGCACCACCACCACGTCCGCCCCATCCGATGCCGCCGACCGGGCCAGGCGGGTGGCGTGGCCCCGCCGGACGGTCTCGGCCAGCTTCACGTCATGGTCGGCGGACAGAGCCTTGTGGATCACCACCCGGCGGCGCCCGGTCACCGACGAAGCGGCCGAGTTCACCAGCAACAGGACTCGCACTTGCCCAGTCTGTCGGCTTCACACGGCGGGTGCGCCTGCGGCGCTCGAGTCCCCGGACGGGCGCACTGGCCGGAGGCGGGAAACAACTTGGCTGGTCGGGGTTCGTTTCTGGCTGGGCGCTGGCACAATTGGCGCCCATGAAGGTTGTCGTCTGCGTGAAGCAGATCCCCGATCCCGCCGATCCCGGCGCACTCGATCCCGATGCCAAGACGCTCAAGCGCGATGTGAAGCTCATCCTCGACGAGTCCGACTCCTACGGCGTCGAGATGGCGCTGCAGCTGGTGGACGCCGTCGGCGAGGGCTCGGTGCATCTGGTGTCGATGGTTCCCAACGATGAGGTGAGCGGTCTGCGCACCGCTTTGGCCATGGGCGCCGACTCGGCCACGCTCATCAGCGACGAGGCACTGGCCGGATCCGATGCGCTGGGCACTGCCCGCGTGCTGGCCGCCGCCATAACCAGGGCCGAGCCCGACCTGGTGCTGGCCGCCACCGAGTCCAGCGACGGCTACACCGGCGTCGTTCCGGCCCAGGTGGCCGAGCTGATGGGCCTGCCGTCGGTGACGTTCGCCAAGGACATCGCGGTCGACGGGGCCACCGCCACCGTGCGCCGCCAGACCGAGGCCGGCGCCGATCTGGTCGAATGCCCGCTGCCTGCGGTGGTGTCGGTGACGGCCGGTGTGGTCGAGCCCCGCTACCCGTCGTTCCGGGGGATCATGCAGGCCAAGAACAAGCCCGTCGACCAGCTGAGGGTCGCCGACCTGGGCATAGCGGCCGAACGGGTCGGCTGGGCCGGCGCAGGTCAGGAGATCACCGAGATCGCCGAAGCGCCTGAGAGGGCGGCAGGCGAGGTCGTGGTGGACGAGGGCGACGCCCACGAGCGGATCGTCGCCTTCCTCGACGATCTAAAAGTGATCTAAAGCGGACTATCCGGTGAGCGCGGTGAACAGGAGCGGGAAGCTAGCGGCCCGAGTGGCTGGTGGGCGCGGTGAACAGGAGCGGGAAGCTCGCGGCCCGGGCGGCCGGTGAGCGCAGCGAACAAGAGCGGAAAATAAGGAGTTCTGAGCCATGACTCTCGACAAGATCTGGGTGTTCGGCGAGGCCGGCGCCCACGGTGTGACCACCATCACGCTGGAGATGCTGGCCAAAGCCCGCGAGATCGCCTCCACCGTCGAGGTGTTCTGTGCCGGTGACGGAATCTGCGCGGTCGAACTCGGCGACCACGGCGCCACCGCGGTGTACGCCACCGGCGATCTCAACGGCCGCATGCAGGGCGTGTCGGTCGCTTCGGCGGTGGCCGCCGCGATTGCCGACGGCACTGTGGCCGCGCCCGACGCCTTCTTGTTGGGCACCACCTACGACGGCCGCGACGTTGCGGCCCGGTTGTCGGTGAAGCTCGACGTCAGCGTGCTGTCGAACGTGGTCGACCTGCGCCTCGACGGCGATCGCCTCGTGGGGGTGGAGCCCGTGTTCGGCGGCACGTTCAACGTGACGTCTCGGTTCACTGGCGGCGGTCCCGACATCTGGCTGGTCCGTCCCAAGTCGTTCGAGCCTTCGCCGGTGGGCGGTCCACCCGCAGCGGTGGTGCCGCTGCCGGTTCCCGACCTCGGTGCGGCCGGGGGCGCGGTGGTCCGGGACCGCTTCACCGAAGAGTCAGAAGGCCCCAAGCTTGATGAGGCCGCCATCGTGGTCTCGGGCGGGCGGGGCCTCGGATCTGCGGAGGCCTACTCCATGATCGAGGGCCTGGCCAAGGAGCTGGGCGCCGCGCCGGGAGCCAGCCGGGCCATCGTCGATGCGGGCTGGGTGCCCTACAGCTACCAGGTCGGCCAGACCGGCAAGGTGGTCAAGCCCACCGTCTACATCGCCTGCGGCATCTCGGGCGCCACCCAGCACCTGGTGGGCATGAAGGGCTCC
>JAJDZO010000125.1 GCA_022824605.1 Acidimicrobiia bacterium | reverse complement strand
CGACGGCCTTCCTCCCTTCTGGCTGTGGCTGGTGCTGTTCAGCCTCTGCAACGCCGTGCACGTCGCAGTGTTCCCGACCGGCATGAGCCTGGCGCTGGAGCCGATGGGAGCGATGGCCGGAACCGCCGCGTCGGTGCTCGGATTCAGCACCTGGATGGCGGGGTCGTTGCTGGCATCATTCACCGACCGAGCCATCGACGGCTCGGTGATGCCTGTCGGCGTCGCCTATTTCGCCTACAGCACGATCTCGCTGCTCTGCCAACTCTGGGCCCGCGGCGGCCGCTCCAGCTAGCCACACCAGCGCACACACCAGGCACCGTCACACCGGGCACCCTCACACCGGGCACCGTCGCCAAGCCGTTGGAATTCCGACAGCCATCGCTCAGTGAGTACCTTCTGGTCGGTGAGGCTCTTCTCACACCGCAAGCGGCCTGTTCATCTCGGCCCCTACCCGCTGGAGCGCCTGCCCCGCCTCGAGTCGGCCGACTCCCGTTTCCCGCGCTCCGGCGCCCAACGGCTACCTGCCCGGCCGGGCGAGTCGGAACCGCCCGGCCGCCGCTCGGCTGATCACGCGTATCGGCAATACCAGGAACTCTTCGACGGGCAGTGCCGAGGCAGCGTCGCCCCAGAAGCGCCGGTGCCCGACGATCCGGTCAAGGTCACCGAGAACCTGAAGGCCGGGCTCTACTTCCTCGACGCCGACATGGTCGGCTGTGCGCTGATCGGAGACCAGACCTGGACCGGCGACCGGCTTGATCACCGCTTCGCGATCGTCTGCCTGATCGCCTTCACCCGCAAGCTGTCCAATGAGTGCCCCGGCGATGACTGGATCGACGGCACCCGCCAGATCAACGCCGACCTGCGAGCAACCGAGTTGGCCGTCATCACCGCGGCGTACATCCGCAACCTCGGCCACGACGCAGTGGCCCACACCCCCGGCCGTACCGACCTCGACCTGGACCGGGCGGCCTTGCAGGCGGGTCTGGTGGAAGTCCGCCGAGGCCACCTGCGCGCCCCCTACATCAAGGGCGGGTTCGCGCTGTCGGCGGCGAGCACCAACTGGGAGATGGCGCCCGACCGGCCGCTGGCTCGTCGCGGTCGCCTGGCTGGGCTGCGCAGCACCTCCGGTTTGGGCTGGATGCTGGGCACCGGCGGCACCCGCGCCGGCATCGGTCGACTCAACGGAGACCACCGGCCGTTGCACATGGGTCGCTACCCGATGGAGCGGATCAAGCGGGTGGACGAACCCACCACGCTGATCGTCGACGACGAGGTGCCCAGGGTGCCGGTGCGGGCCGGGGGCTTCGTGCGGGCCGCCAACGGTGACATGGGTCCGAAGTTCGCAGCCGACGTGAAGGTGTTCGCCTGGAAGACGCCCCAAGCCCAGGCCTACGAACATCAGATAGACGCCATGGTCGCCTACCAGGACGGCGAGACGACTCCCGAGATTGATGCCGAGAGCCGAGATCCGCACCGCAACACCGGCGCCCTCAAGGCGCTGGCCCACCACCTGGGCGGAGACATGGCCGGGGTGTGCCGGGTGCCGACCTATGCCTGGTACTCGCACCGCAACGACGGCTCCGTCGTGGAGCCCTACCACCCGAACGCGCTTGTGATCCTGCTCGATCAGGGTTACGAGACCATGGAGGGTGCCAGCGGCGACGACTGGGTGAGCGGCGCCCAGTCGATGCGGGCCTACATGCGCGGCGCGCAGATCGCAGGGATCATCGCGGCCCACATCCGCTCGTTGGGCTACAGCGCCCGCAGTCACACCAACAGCGACTCCGATGTGCTGCACATCCCGCTGGTGCTGCACGCCGGGCTCGGCGAAATGAGCCGCATCGGCGAGTTGGTTCTCAACCCGTTCGTGGGTCCGAGATTCAAATCGGTGGTGGTCAGCACCGACATGCCCGTCACGCCGGACCGCCACATCGACTTCGGCCTACAGGACTTCTGCTCCAAGTGCACCAAATGCGCTCGGGAGTGTCCGTGCGCGGCCATCCCCTTCGGCGGCAAGGTCATGTTCAACGGCGCCGAGATGTGGAAGCCGGACATGGAGCGCTGCACCAAGTACCGCCTCGGCAACCTGCGCGGCTCAGCGTGCGGTCGGTGCATGAAGACCTGCCCGTTCAACATCGAAGGGGTGCTGGCCGAGCGGGTGCTGCTGTGGTCGGCCATCAAGTTGCCCTTCACCCGCCGCTGGCTTGCCCGCCTCGACGACAGGGTCGGCAACGGTTCGATCAACCTGATCAAGAAGTGGTGGTGGGACCTGGAATGGCGCGACGGCACCTGCATCGTGCCGCCCAAGGGCACCAACGCCCGCAACCTCGACCCCGACGGCGACAAGATCGCCGCCCGCCAACAGATCGCCCACTACACCGCGGACATGCTCCCGCCCGGCGACTCCGTAGGGGTGCCGGTCAAGCTCATCCGCAAAGAGGCCGTCGCACGCTCCGAGCGGGCCGAGTCCCCCACCGAGGCCCGCACCCGCCTAGCTCCTAAGAACATGCGCGGATAGGTGCAGGTTTGTCGCGTCGGGGCGGGGCATTTCCCGCTCTTGTTCGCTGCGCTCACGGGCCGCTCGGGCCACGGCCTCGCCCGTATGGAGCGCGCTCGCTCGCCTATTCGCTCGGCCTCTAGGCGGTGACCTATCGGCGCGCCCTCTTGAACCTGACGGCGGCGGGCTTCACTGTTGTTGCTGTTGCTGGTGTTGGTACCGCTCGGACGAACTCGGGGTTGTGGGCATCCTGCGGCCAGGACTCGCCCGCCGGGGCGCCGACGCTTCGGCCGGGTGGGTCTCGGTCTGCCGCCCGATCAGCACCTCAGCGTCGACCTCGGCGGTGCCCGAGCCCATGAAGGCGCCCCGCACCGGCGGCACGTCGCCGTAGTCTCGCCCGCAGCCGATGACGACATGGCGCTCCCCCACCGGGCCACCGTTGGTCGGATCGAGGGCCCACCAGCCCGAGCCGGGCACGGCCACCTCGATCCAGGCATGGGTCTGAACGGCCACGACATCGGCCGTCTCCGCGTGCGCAGAGGTCTCGTCAGCTGCGAACAGGTATCCGGAGATGTAACGGGCCGGGACGCCGACGCTGCGAAGCATGCCTAGAGCCAGGTGCGCGAAGTCCTGGCACACGCCGGCGCCTCCCTCGAGCAGATCCGCCAGCGAGACGCCGATGTCGGTGGCGCCCTGCTCGTAGCTCAACGCCTCGCGCGTGTCGGCCACCACCGCCGACACCATCTCCGGCACCGACGCGACGGCGGCAACCGCGGCGCCAGCCCGCTGCTCGACTGCGTCGCCAGAGCGCCAGTCGACGTGCTGCGACGGTCCCAGGAACTCGAGATGCTCCAGCCGGAAGCCGGCATCGTTGAGCGCCGACACCGGCGGAGACTCGGTCGGCTCGGGGCGCGCCGTCGTCTCGACGGTGGCCTCGGCCAACAGTTCCAGTTCGGCGTGAGACGTGCGGATGCCGAGATGCTCCACAACCGTGCCCCAGTAGTCGACCACGGAGAGCACCGGCAGCGGCGGCTGTGACGTCAACCGGTACGACAGCACCCGCTGGTGATCATCGTCTCGGGGCCGCACCCGCACCTCGTTCTGGCTCTCGGTCACCGGCTCGGAGTAGCGGAAGTACATCCGGTAGGCGATCGAGAGCCTCATCGAAGCGGCCCGTCGGTGCGGCCGGCAGCGGGTGTATCGCCGAGCGCGCCCGCATCGCCCGGTCTGTCGGTGCGGCCGGGGCGGACGTATTGCGCTTGGACGGTGGCCATGCCCAGCGGCGGCACGATGGCGGCGTGCACGTCGCCGGCCAGCCCGGCGAGCTGCCCGGCGAAGTCCTGAAGTGTCGCCCGTGGATCAGTGGTCATGGCCTCCTCGATCTCGCCGAGGCTGAGGCGGGCCCGCAGCAGAGCCGCCTTGCGTCGGGCCCGGTCCAGCGCGGCGGAGTTCTCCCCCAGCGCGGTGAGCCCGTCCTCGGCCCGCCCGAGACATGACAGCACCGAGCGGGGCAGGTCCGAGGCGTGCAGCAGGTAGTGGACCACGCCCTGAGGATCGGGAGCGTTGCCGAACTGGCGGTGGTAGGCCTGAAGCGAACTGGTGAGCCGCAGCATCCGGGTGGCGTCCGTAACCCCACGGGTGTCGGAGTGGCTGGCCTCAAGCAGGCCCACCGTGAAGATGGACCGTTCCAGCATCCGGCCGACCACCACGAAGGCGTGGCCCTCGTCGCGCCGCATGCCCTCGTTGAGGATCCCGGAGATGGCCAGGCAGGCCCGCCGCACCATCAACAGCACCTCGTGAAGCCCGGAAGGTGCGGCGTTGGCGTGACCGAGGAACGGGAACCTGAGGTAGAGGCCGTTGGCCTCCTCCCACAGTTCGATCGGGATCCGGTCACGCACGGCGCGCAGGTTCTCGCGCACCGCGACGATGGCCGACACCACCGAACCGGGATTGTCGGTGTCCGACAGCAGGAACGCCACCAACTGCGGCTGGCTCTCCAGCGGCCCGACGGCCTCCAGCTCGTCTTGCAGTCCCAGCGTTCTGACCATCAGCTCACCCTCGGCACGGGCCTCATCGGCGCGCAGATGGGTGATCGAGTTGGCCGCGTAGCTCAGGCACCGCGACGTCGACTCAGCTCGTTCGAGGTAACGGCCCACCCACAGCAGCGCGCCGGCGTGACGAGCCAGGATCACGACACGTCCCCAAAGGGCCGACTCATGGCCGTCACGGCGTGTCGGGGGCGAGAACCCAGGTGTCCTTGGAGCCCCCGCCCTGAGAGGAGTTGACAATGAGCGACCCGGGGCGCATGGCCACCCGGGTTAGCCCGCCGGCGAACACCTCGGTCCGCTCGCCGGTCAGCACGAAGGGCCGCAGGTCGAGATGGCGGGGCTCGAGCCGGTCCTCCGCCACCGACGGCAGCGTGGACAGCTGCACCAGTTCCTGAACGATCCAGTTGCGGGGCTCGGCCTCGATGCGGGCTCGGGCGGCGTCGAGTTCCTGCTCGGTGGCGTGGGGTCCGATCAGCACGCCGTAGCCGCCCGACTCGCCGACCGGCTTGGCCACCAGCTCGTGCAGCCGCGCCAGTGCCTCGCGCCGCTGGTCGGGGTCCCACATCATGTAGGTGGTGACGTTGTCGATGATCGGCTCGGCGCCCAGGTAGTAGCGGATCATCTCGGGCACGTAGGGGTACACGGCCTTGTCGTCGACGACGCCGTTGCCGAGGGCGTTGCACACCGTCACCGTGCCGGCCCGCAATGCGCTCAGAAGCCCGGGCACGCCCAGCGTGGAGTCGGGCCGGAAGGCGACCGGATCGAGGAAGTCGTCGTCGATGCGCCGGTAGATGACGTCCACTTTGACCAGCCCCTCGATGGTGCGGGTGTAGACCTTGTGGTCGTCGACCACCAGATCTCGACCCTCCACCAGTTCCACCCCCATCGAGCGGGCCAGGAAGGCGTGCTCGAAGTAGGCCGAGTTGAAGATCCCCGGCGTCAGCACCACGATGTGGGGGTCGTGCTCGCCGGCCGGCGCCATCGACTCCAGCGTGGAGCGCAGCATCCGGCCGTACTGCTCGGTGGGCTGCACGGCGTGGTCGTAGAAGAGCCAACTGCAGGCCTTGGCCATGGCCGCCCGGTTCTCGATCACGTAGGAGATCCCGCTGGGGCTGCGCAGGTTGTCCTCGAGGACCCGGTAGCGGCCGTCGGCGGCCCGCACCACGTCGATCCCGGCCACGTTGCAGTGCGCCGAGTGGGGCACGGCGATGCCGATGGCGTTGCGTTCGAAACCCCGCGACGACATCGCCAGCCATCGGGGCACCACCCCGTCGGCGACCGCCGCCGCCCCGCCGTTGTAGAGGTCGGCGAGGAAGCAGTTGAGGGCGGCGACCCGCTGGCTCAGCCCGCGGGCCAACTCCTCCCACTCGGCCGCCGCGATGAGCCGAGGGAACAGGTCCATGGGCCAGATGCGCTCGGTGCCCTCCTCCTCGCTGTAGACGGTGAAGGTGATCCCCTGGCGGCGGAACTCGTCGGCGACGAGCGCCTCGAGGCGCTTGATCTCGTCGACATCTAGTTCGCGGAACCGCTCGACGATGCGGCTGTAGGTGGCCCGTACCGACCCGTCGGCGTCGAACGCCTCGTCGTAGGCATCGACGGGCGCATACCGGTCGAGCAGCCCGCCCCCCGGATTGTGCAGCGGTGCCCCCACGGCCGCCCATGGTAGGTCACGCTCGGCCCCGGCCTCAGCAAGCGGCCGGTCGCCGCCGGTGGGAGCGACTCCGGTAGCTTGGCCGACCATGAGCAACCTTGAAGTCCAGGAGTCGATACTCGAGACGGTCAGCGACGGCGAGCCGCTGGCCGTACCCCGGATGCGTCCGGCGGCGGGGGGGCCGCATCCGCTGATCGTGATGTTCATGGACAAGCCCGGCATCCGCGAGGCCCTGCTCGTGTTCGGGCGACGCCTCGCCGGCCGCGGCTACGACGTGATCCTGCCGGACCTGTACCACCGCCACGGACGGATGATCGGCTACGGCCCGGCCGAGGTGGCCGCTGATCCCGGCCTCGGCGATGAGTTGATGTCGATGCTGTTGTCGCTGACCGACGAGGGCATCCAGAACGATCTCGACGCGGCGCTCGACGCGGTGTCCGCCGACCGGCCTGCAGGATCGGGGGCGCCGGCCGGCTGCATCGGCTTCTGTTTGGGGGCGCGGGCGGTGTTCCGCACCATGATGCGCCTGCCGGAGCAGTTCATTGCGGGTGCCATGTGGCATCCGTCGTTCCTGGTGGACAGTGAGCCCGACTCGCCGCACCTGAGCGCCGCCGGCCTGGCCGGGTCGCTGTACGCGGGGTTCGGGGAGGCCGACAAGATGATGACCGTGGCCAGCATGCAGCCCTTCATCGGTGCGGTCTCCGGCCTCGGCGACCGGGTGACCGTCGACATACTGCCCGGAGCCGACCACGCCTACACCTGGCCGGATGCGCACTCCTACAACGAAGCAGCCGCGACGCGGGCCTGGTCGCAGTCGCTGGCGTTGTTCGACCGCGTTCTGGGCGACTCATAGACCTGACCGTCATCGCCGTGCGCGGACTGCCCCGGTCGGACTCGAGTCACTGCTGGCCTCTCCGCCCAGCCGTGTACGCCGGGGCGTCTGATCGCGCTGCCTCCAGCCGTGGCTGACCCCTCCATCAAGTATCAGACCGTCGACGACCTGCGTCGGCGGGCCAAGCGCCGCACGCCCCGCTTCGCCTGGGAGTATCTCGACAGCGGTGAGGGCGACGAGCGCGCCGTTGCCCGCAACGCCGAACGCCTCCAGCAGGTGCTGCTCACACCGCAGTTCCTCAAGGGCGCGTTGAAGCCCGACATCGGCACCGAGCTGTTCGGGGTGAACTATTGGCTGCCGGTGGGCGTGGCGCCGGTGGGTCTGACCGGCCTGGTCTGGCCCGGCGCCGACATCGCTCTGGCCGAGACGGCGGCCCGGAGCCGGATCCCGTATGTGGCCAGCACCGTCAACACCGCCGACGTGGCGGTGGTGGGGCCGAAGGCTGAAGGCATGGGCTGGTTCCAGCTCTACCCGCCCCAGGATCCCGGCGTGCGTGCCGACCTGCTGCACCGCGCTCATGCAGCCGGGTTCGAGGTTCTGGTCGTGACTGCCGACGTGCCGGCCCGGGCTCGCCGCGAGCGTCAGACCCGCCAACGGGTGTCGATGCCGCCCCGGATCACGCCCCGTCATGTGAGCCAGGCCGCGTTGCGCCCCGCTTGGACCCTGGGGTTGCTGCGCAACGGCCTGCCCCGGTTCCGCACGCTGGAGGCCTACGTCGACCGGGCCACGCTGCGGGGGCTGTCCGGATTCGTGGGCGCCAGCCTCGGCGGCACCCTGTCGTGGGACTATCTGGCCGAGACCTGTGAGTTGTGGCCGGGCCCGGTGGTGGTCAAGGGGATCCTTGATCCCGACGACGCCGAGCGCTGCGTCGCCACCGGCGCCGATGCGGTGGTGGTGTCCAACCACGGCGGACGCCAGCTCGACGCGGCCCCGGCCGCCATCGACGCCCTGGGGCCAATCGCTGAACGGGTCGGCGGGCAGGTGCCGGTGCTGTTCGACGGCGGGGTGCGAAGCGGCCTCGACATAGCCCGGGCGCTGGCCCTGGGCGCCGATTTCACGTTCTCGGGCCGGTCGTTCATGTACGGCCTGTGCGCGCTGGGATCTGAAGGCGCCGAGTTCGTGGCGTCGATGTTCAAGCATCAGCTCATCTCCGTGATGCACCAACTCGGCTGCCAAGACCTGGCCGAACTACGAGCCCGCAACCCCCGGATCGGCCCGCCCTGAGATCGGCGTTGCAGACTGCCCTGCAGCGACTCCGAGCCGGCCGTGCCTGACTAGCGACACTCCAAGATGTAGCGTGTCCTCCAATACCTAGTGCCCAGCCAGTACCTGGTGCCCGGCGCCGTGTCGCGTCCGAGGGGAGGACCGAGATGTCAGTCACAGACGCCGAGGCGGCCGTCACCAATCACTCGGAGTTGCGCACCGTCTATCGCGAACCGAAGCCCCGAGCAGCTCAGAAGGTGCTCGACCATCTGGATTCGCATTGCCGCCGGTTCATCGAGATGTCGCCGTTCTGCGTGCTCAGCTCCACCGGATCCGACGGCCGGGCCGACGCCTCGCCGCGGGGCGACCCACCCGGATTCGTGAAGGTGCTCGACGACCGCACGCTGCTGATACCCGACCGTCCCGGCAACAATCAGGTGGACACGCTGCAGAACATCCTCAAGCACCCCGTCGTGGGGCTGCTGTTCTTCGTGCCCGGCATGAACGAGACGCTGCGAGTGTGCGGTTCCGCCGAGATCGTCACCGACGACGAGCTTCTGGAGTCGCAATCAGTGGGCGGCCGAGCACCGATCTCGGGCTTGAAGATCACCGTCAAGGACGCCTTCCTGCACTGCGGTAGAGCCCTGATCCGTTCGCGCCTGTGGGATCCCGAGGTCCAGATCGACCGCTCCAGCTACCCCACCTACGGCCAAGTGCTGGCCGAGCAGATCGCCGGAGCCGACGCCGAGGCCATCGACCGCGACGAACACAACGCCAACCGAGAAAAGCTCTACTGACGGAGCCACTAGTCGAATAAATCAATCGACCTAATTCAAGGCGGTGAGTTCTCGGCGGAAGGGGGTGGTGTCGGCATCGTCGGTGGGGGCTTCGATTTCTTCGGCGTAGCGCCGACCCGTCCAGACCGCGGCGGCAATGGTCCCCGGGGCCCATGCATCGCCTATGGCGGTGACGCTCTTCAGGCCGACGTCGGGCCATTCCTCCTTGCGGGCCAGCAATTCTTGGGCCAGCGAGTCTTCCGGGTGCCGAGCGGTCACCAAGACGGCGGCGTCGCACTGGATCTCGTCCTCTTTCCCCGTGTAGGTGCAGGCAGTGCGGACTCCCGAGCCCGACGCTTCGACCAAGGCAGTCGAGCAGCGGATCTCCACTCCGATATCAAGCAGGCGGGCGGCAATGCGGTGGTGCTCCATGGTGTTGACCGTCCACGAGGACACCATCGCTCCGGGCGTCACCACGACCACGTCGTGGCCTTCGGCTCG
>JAJDZO010000270.1 GCA_022824605.1 Acidimicrobiia bacterium | reverse complement strand
TGAGCCGATCCCACCCCGACCCGGTCGAGGTCGTTGGTGAGCGCCCACTGCAGCGAGCTATGCGCGCCGGCGCCCTGCACCCGCACCGTCCCCAGATGCGACACGTCGAACATGGCGGCGCCGGTACGGCAGGCCATGTGTTCGGCCACGGTACCGCTCTCGTACTGCAGGGGCATGTTCCAGCCACCGAAGGGCACCAGCTTGGCACCGGCCTGCTCATGCACCTCTCGCAGCGGCGACTGCCTCAGATCCTCATCCATCTCGATTCAGTTCCCAATCGGTTCAGGTGGTTCAGGCGGCCACGGCCAGGCCGTACTTGCGACCGATCCACTCCATGTCTCCGCGGTTCAGGAACTTCACCCTAACGCTGGGATGGGTCTGCTCCAGCAGCCTCAACTTCTGGCGCTTGCGGTTGATGAGGCGCTGTCGCAGCGTGGTCAGTTCCACGTAGGTGTCGAAGTCGGGCAGGTAGAAGTCGGGGGTGAAGCCGCAGGCCGTGTTGCCGTCGGCGTCGCGCCGCAGCACGAACATGCGGGGCTCATACTCCCAACGGATCCCATAGGAGTCGAGCAGGTCGGCGAAGGCCTGCTCGGAGGGATGCGCGAAGGTCATCAGCTCACTTCTCGCCGACCGCCGTGCGGAACCCGTCGTCGGATTCGTCAGCCGCGTCGTCCTCGAACTCCTCGCCGACCTCGTCGATGGAAGGCCTGAACTCGATGATGGCCGCGTCCACCTCCTGCTTGACGTTCGACAGCGGCAGCACGTTCAGCACGCCCTGTCCCTTCTGCAGCAGGTCGATGAACTCGGCGTCGCTGCGGGCGCACACCACGTTGGAGCCGTCGATCACGAGGTTGGCTCGGGAGATGTCCTCTTGCAGTTCGCTGCGCATGTAATCGAAGATCGAGCGGACCTTCTCCAGCTTGATGCCCGAGTCGAGCAGGCGCTTGATCACCTTGAGCTCGAGCAGGTTGGAGTAGCTGTACTGGCGGCGGCTGCCGCTGCCGGTGGCTTGAGCCAGCGAGGGCACCAACAGTTCGGTGCGGGCCCAATAGTCGAGCTGGCGGTAGGTGATGCCGACCACGTCGGCGGTCAGCTTCGCGCTGTAGCCAAGAGTGATGTCGGGTGCGGGTTCCATGAACGTCTCCTTGCCTGCGGCGGACGACAATGCAATGACAGCACCGAAATTACGGGGCTGTCACCTGTACAAACCCTACGGCGACACGCCACGCCCGTCAACTCTTGGACCCTGAAGGCGCGATCCCGCATCCCGAGCCGAACACGCGGCCACCGCCGCCGGCTCGGTCCACGGCCGGCTCGGTCAACGGCCGGCTCTATTGGCTGCCGAAGTCCTCGGGCGAGACCGAGTCGATGAACTCCTTGAACTGCTCCACCACCTCTTCGGCCTGCTGCTGGCCGGCCACCGCGACGCCGTCGGTGGTGTAGCCGGCCTCGCGGATCACCGCCTCCTCGGCGAAGATCGGCGAGCCGGTGCGGGCTGCGAGGGCGATGGCATCCGACGGGCGGGTCGACAGCACGACGGAACCGCCGTCGCACAGCAGGTGCAACTCGGCGAAGAACGTCTTGTCGCGCAGTTCGGTCACCACCACCCGCTGCACATCGGCGGCCAGCTCCTCGAGCACGTCGCGCAGCAGATCGTGGGTCATGGGCCTCGGCGTGGTGACCCCGTCGAGGGCTATGGCGATGGCGGTCGCCTCGGGGGCGCCTATGAAAATCGGCAGCAACCGAGCTGACTCCGAGACCTCCCTGAGCAGCACGATCGGCGTGTTGGACGGCAGTTCCACCCGCACCCCCACCAGCTCCATCAGCTGCACGATCCGAATCCTACCCTTCGCTGTCGCCGTCGCTCCTGTTCAGGAGGCGCCTTGCTCTGACCGGCGGTTCGATCCGTACAGGACCTCGACGTAGGCGTCGGGGTCGGCGGCCAGCACCTCGACATCGGCGGCGGCGATCAGGCGAAGGTTGCGGTAGCGACCCTCGTGGTCGAGCCCGAAGCCGATCACGTAGGTGTCGGCGACCTCTGCGCCCGCGAAGTCGATGTCCACCGGAACCACCCGCCGCACTCGACGGTCGAGCAGCGTGCACACCGCCACCGAACGAGGACGGCGCCTCTGCAGCTCCGAGCGCAAAAAGGCGGTGCTGAGGCCGGTGTCGACGATGTCCTCGACGATCACCGCGTCTCGCCCGGCGATGTCGAGATCGAGGTCCTTGAGCAGGCGCACCCGCCCGGAGTTGGGCGTGTAGGGCGTGATCGCCATGAAGTCGACGCTCACCGGCACGGTCATGGCCCGCACCAGATCGGCCAGGAACGGCACACTGCCACGAAGCACGCCGATGAGCACCGCGCCGTCGACATACCGGGCCGACATGGCCGCGGCCAGGCGGGCCACGATCTCGTCGATCTGCGCCGCGCTCAACACCACGCGCGGCTCTGCGGCGTCTCTGGCCTCGGGCGACACCGGGATTCAGAGGCCCCGCGGATTGACGAGCGAACCCGGCACATACGGACGGGGCCGTGGCCCGAGCGGCCCGTGAGCGAAGCGAGCAAGAGCGGGAACGACCCCGCCGCACCGCGAGACGCTCTCGAGCAATCCGCGCACGCTCTCAGTCCAGATGGGGCCGCATCGCCTGCAGCAACAGCAGCCGGCGCAGCGACTCCGCCAGATCGATGACCTCGGCCAGTTCCGCCTGCAGGCGTTCGGCGTCGCCGCGAGCGATCAGCGACCCCAGCATCTGCTCGTAGATGCCGGCCTCACGATCGGCTGCGATCTTGAACATCCTCGCGATGCGCGCCGGCATGCCGTGGTCGGCCAGAGCGGCGGCCGTTCGTGCCACCGCGAGCGCATGATGGTCGAACACCGCTTCGGTGCTGCCGTCCGCCCCGGCGAGCTCCTTGTCGGCCGTGATGAGGCCGAGTCGACGCAACTCCGCAATGTGCTCGACGTCGACGCCGACGATCTGCGCCATCTGCGCCAGGGTGAGGCCGCCCGAGTCATGCTGGACCTCGTCCGTCGCCTCCGCGTCGCCTTCGGCGGTGTCGTCACGGGAACGGGAGGCGAACAGCGATGGCGTCACCACGGCGGCCTCAGGACCATCCGCGGCGCCGCGCGGCGCCGTCTTGGCGACCGCCCCTCCAGCCAGCCGGCGCTTGATCTCCTTTAGAGGCAGGAAGTTGTCGCGCTGCTGTATGAGCACCCAGTTGAGCCGCTCGACGTCGGCGTCGAAGAACTTCCGGTAGCCCGACGGGGTTCGCTGCGGAGCGATCAGCCCTTGGCTCTCCAGGAAGCGGATCTTCGAGATGGTCAGGTCGGGGTGCTCCTCGGTGAGCAGCGACAGGACCTCCCCGATGGACCGATAGCCGCGGCTCATCGCGGCGACGTTCCGTGCACGAACACCAGCTTGAACTTGCCGACCTGCACCTCGTCGCCCTCGTTGAGCTCGCCCTGATCGACGAGTTGGCGGTTGACGTAGGTGCCGTTGAGCGAGCCCATGTCGCGTATCGAGTACCGGGCCCCGTCGCGGGCCACCTCGGCGTGACGCCGCGACACGGTGATGTCGTCGAGGAAGATGTCGCTGAGCGGATCCCGACCCACCGACACCACATCTGAGTCCAATGCGTAGCGGGCCCCGGCTTTCGGACCCTGATGGACCACGAACAGGCCCTGATGGCGACCGAAGGCGGACCGGTCGACATGGACGGTGCCCGGTGCGGCATCGGGTTCCACCACCCGATGCTCGGTGGTGGCGTCAGCGGCCGTCTCCTCGGGGTCCGAGTCGCCGGACCCGCAGGCGTCCGTCCGGCGGCGGTCGTCGTTGCCGTCGGCCGGGCTCGGCGTGGACGCCACCGCGTTACCCCGCGATCAGATCCCTGTAGCCGGCCGCGTCGAGCAGGTCGTCAAGCTGCGAGGAGTCGTCGAAGGTGACCGCGCAGATCCAGCCGTCGCCGTAAGGGTCCTCGTTCAGCCGCTGCGGCGCCCCGGCGAGCTCATCGTTGACCTCGCTCACCACGCCGCTCACCGGAGCGAACAGCTCCGACACCGACTTGGTCGACTCGACCTCACCGAAGGGCTCTCCTTGTTCCACCCGGTCACCCACTTGGGGGAGTTCCACGTACACGACATCACCGAGAGCGTCCTGGGCATAGTCGGTGATGCCGATCCGGACCGCATCGCCGTCGGCGAGAGCCCATTCGTGGTCGGTCGAGTAGTGCAGCTCCTCAGGAATGTTCATGCCTTGAAGCTACCCCATCGCAACGACGAACTCACGACGGGCCACGCGTCGTGGCATCGGCGTGGCATCGGCGAGGCGGCGGTCGCCCGCGTCGGGCGGCTCGGATGGGTGCTAGCGTGCAATTGCAAGCGTTTGCGAGCGTGAGGGAGCGTCCGATGGCCGATGTCGTTCTGGAAGACCTCAACAAGGAGTACGACAACGGGTTCCGGGCGGTGACCGACCTGAACCTCGAGATCAACGAGGCGGAGTTCCTCGTGATGGTCGGCCCCTCAGGATGCGGCAAGTCCACCACACTGCGGATGATCGCCGGCCTCGAGGACATCTCGTCGGGCACGTTGAAGATCGGTGATCGGGTGGTCAACGAACTGCCGCCCAAGGACCGAGACATCGCCATGGTGTTCCAGAACTACGCCCTGTACCCCCACATGAGCGTGTTCGACAACATCGCCTTCTCGCTGAAGCTGGCCCGACGGCCCAAAGCCGAGATCAAGGAGAGGGTCTCGGAGGTGGCTCGCATCCTCGAGTTGGAGAGCCAGCTCGACAAGCGCCCCGCCCACCTGTCGGGCGGTCAGCGCCAGCGGGTGGCCATGGGCCGAGCCATCGTGCGCCGCCCCCGGGTGTTCCTGCTCGACGAGCCCCTCTCCAACCTCGACGCCAAGCTGCGGGTGCAGATGCGGGCCGAGATCACCGGCCTGCAGCGCGAGGTCGGCATCACCACCTTCTACGTGACTCACGATCAGGTCGAGGCCATGACCATGGCCGACCGGGTGGCCGTGATCAGCCAGGGAGTGCTGCAGCAGGTCGACACTCCGATGACGCTGTTCAACGAGCCCGACAACATCTTCGTGGCCGCCTTCATCGGGTCGCCTTCGATGAACATCATGGAGGGCGTGCTCATCCGCACCGACGACGGCCTGCGGCTGGCGCTGGGAAGCCAGACACTGGCAGTGCCCGACGAGGTGCTCCAGCAAAGGCCCGCCCTCGAGGGCTACCTGGGCCGCAACGTGGCCGTGGGGGTGAGGCCCAAGGACTTCGAGGACGCCTCGGTGCTGACCGACCATCCGTCGGATCAGCGGCTGCGGGCTTCGATCCTGCACACCGAGGCGCTCGGTTTCGAGATCATCGTGTACTTCGACATGGACGCCCGGCCGGTGATCTCCCAGGAGGCTCTCGAATTGAGCGAGGAGGAGACCAGCGCGGCCGAGAGTTCCGCCACGAGGGTGCATGCCCGGTTCAGCCCCACCACTGCGGTGCGCGCCGGCGACACGATCGAGGTGGCGGTGACCGTGACCAACGCCCACTTCTTCGACCTCGAGACCGGCCTCGCCATCCGGGACTGACCCCATAGGCTCGCCCTCGATGGCTGAGGACTCAATAGCCTGGGATTCCGTGAGCGAAGAGCGTTACACGATCGTGTCGGCGGACTGCCATGCGGGCGGCGACATCGACGACTACCGGGCCTACTTGCCGTCGAGGCTGCACGCCGAGTTCGACGCCTGGAAGCAGGACTACGTCAACCCGTTCACCGACCTGCAGGACTCCAAACGGATCCGCAACTGGGACTCCGAAATCCGCCGAGGCGAACTGGAGGCCGACGGCCAGGTCGCGGAGGTGGTGTTCCCCAACACGGTGCCCCCGTTCTTCCCCTCCGGGCAGCTGGTCGCCCGCCCGCCCGCATCGGCGGCGGAGTTCGAGACGAGGTGGGCCGGGCTCCAAGCCCACAACCGGTGGCTGGCCGACTGGTGCCGCGAACTTCCGGGGCGTCGAGCCGGGCTGGTGCAGGTGTTCCCCAACGACATCGACGCGGCCGTCGCCGAGATCGAGTGGGGCGCGGCCAACGGGCTCAAAGGGGTGCTGTTCTCGGCGGTGCCGCCGGACTCGCCGGTGCCTGCGCTGTGGAGCGACTACTACGACCCGCTGTGGGCGGCCTGTCAGGACACGGGGCTGTCGGTCAACCAGCACGGCGGTGCGGGCCTCCCCGACCTTCAGGACTCCCCCAACCGCAACTTCCTGATGCTGCTGGAGGTGCCGTTCTTCGCCAACCGCAGCCTGTGGCACCTCATCATCAGCGGCGTGTTCGAGCGTTTCAAGGGTCTCAAGTTCGTGATGACCGAGCAGCGGGTCGGGTGGGTTCCGGCGACCCTGGCCAAGATGGACACCTTCTGGCGGCTCTTCACCGGCAGCGGCAACGTCGGAGAGATGACCGCGGATGACTGGCAGCTGCCCAACCCGCCGAGCAGCTACTTCGCCACCAACTGCTACATGGGCGCCAGCTTCCCGGGCCGCGACGAGGCCGAAGCGATCAAGACGGTCGGAGTCGACCGGTTCATGTGGGGCAGCGACTACCCCCACGCGGAGGGCACGTTCCCCGACTCGGTGGCATCGTTGCGCCATGTGTTCTGCGACTGGTCTCCCGAGGATCTGAGGCTGCTGTTCGGGGCGACGGCGGCCGAGGTGTACGACCTCGACCTGGATGCGCTCACCGCCGAGGGCGTGGGACCGGCAGTCGCCGAAGTGGCCCAGCCT
>JAJDZO010000368.1 GCA_022824605.1 Acidimicrobiia bacterium | reverse complement strand
CTCGATGAGGTTGGTGTGGCGGATCCTGCGCCAGTGCTCGGCGGGGAACCTCAGGTAGGCGGTGAGGGCCTGGCGGTCTGTGAGCAGGCACTTGACGGCGGCGGGGAGCTCGCGCTCGTATCGGCGGGCGAAGGCGTCGATGTTGGCCTGTGCTGCGCGGACGGCGTCGGTGCTCGCCGCGATGTCGTCGGGCAGGTCGAAGATCTCCCAGAACGCGGCCTTGAGTTCGTCGCGGCGCTCGGCGGGGACTTTGGCCAACACGTTCCCCGTTAACCGGCCCTCGGTGGGCTGGGCTGTTGGAGGTTGGTGGGGGTCCACCGGTGGCTGGGGTTGGGCGTGGAGACTCGTGCGTGGAGGGGGTGGCGATGGTTGTGAGTGTGGTTCGGGCTGGGGAGACGCACCGGCTTGCCGGGGACGGCGGTCTGGTCGGGATCGGGAATCGGTGGCTGGCTCATTTGGAGGCGCGGAACTATTCGGCGGCGACGGTGCGCGGGTATGCGTTCGATGTTGTGTCGTTGGCCCGGTTCTGTGATGAGTGCGGGGTCCGGTGGGATGAGCTGGTGCCTTCGGACGTGTTCGATTGGCTGGAGTGGCAGGGCCGGCCTGCGTCGACGGCGGGTGAGCGGGTAGTGCGGATCGCAGCGGCTCGTGGGGCTGCGCCGGCGACGATGAACCGGCGGGTGGCCGCAGCTCGGGGGCTGTTCGAGTACGCGGTGATGTGCGGTGTCATCGACCGGAATCCGGTGCCGGCGCCGCGTCGGTCAAGCGGGTTGCGGTCTCGGCGCAGCGGTCTGTTGGGGCATGTGGGGCAACGGCGGACACCGGGCCCGGGGCGGCTGGTGCGTCAGGATCGCCCGTTGCCTGAGACGGTCGAGGCTGCCGATGTTGCGGTGTTTTTGGCTGACCTGAACACGCATCGGGACCGGGCTGTTGTGTTGGCGATGGTGTTGGGCGGACTACGCGCCGCGGAGGTGCGTCGGCTTCGCCTGGCCGATGTGGACATGGGGATGCGCCAGGTCGCGGTGCTCGGCAAGGGCAACAAGTCTCGGGTGGTGCCGATCGAGCGTGCGTTCTTCGCCGAGGTTCGTGCCTATGTCGACCGCGAACGGCCACGGGGCCTGTCGACTCCGGAGTGTTTCGTTGTGTTGCGCGGCCCGACGAGGGGCCAGGCGATGACCGAGGCTGGGTTGCGCAAGATCTTTCGGGTCCACCGGGCTCGCACGGGGGCGGTCCGGGTGCGGCCACACCGGCTGCGTCACACGTTCGGCACCGACTTGGCCTCAGCGGGCATCGACGTGTTGGTGCTGCGCGAGCTCATGGGCCACGCCCATGTCGAGACCACGACCGCCTATGTCCATCTGGCGCCCGCGGCGATCGCTGCGGAGTGGGCCCGAGCAAGGCAGGCCGCGCCATGACCGCGGTGGCTGTGCACATGTCGGATGAGCATCGGTGCGCTGAGCTGCTCGCGGACTATGGGGCGTTCGTCGACGCGATCGGCCTGCACCCCGAACAGCGAACCCAGCGTCGGCGTGTGGCCCGCTGGTTCCTGGAACGTCACGGCGACCCGCAGACGTGGATGAACACCCGGCCGACTTCGGCGCGGCTTGTTGACCTTCATCGGCTGAAGGCATGGCCGTGGCTCACATGGCTCATCATCGACCGCCGGGTCAGTGCCGATCTCGAGGTGTTGTTGGCCAAGCCGTCAGGGGTCGACATCGGGCTGTGGTGGACTGTGGCGAACCGGGGGGAGGTCTCTGCGGCGACGTCAACCGCGGCCGCTTTGGGGTGGAGCACGAACTGGACTCGTCAGGTGTTGCGCCACACCGCTCCGGTGCTGTGCCTGTGGCTCGACAAGCCACTGGCCGAGCTGACCGACGACGACTTCGACCGGGCCTCAGTCGAAGCAGCACGCGTCGACGTGGCGGCCTCGACGGCGGACCGGTTCTGCAAGCGGACTGCGGCGCTGCGGCAGCTGTGCTTCCAGCAGGGAATCGTCGATGAGCCTCCGGTCGATCCTCGGCCGCGGGCTCGCACGCCGGTGGAGCACGCCGCCGAGATCACCCAGCCACAGATCCGCCGAGACGCAGTCCGCTACGCGACCCACATCACCACGACACTGCGGCCCGCGACCGTCTTTGGGCGTGTCAAGGCCATCCGGGTGCTGTGCGGCTGGCTGGCCGACAACTGCCCCGAGGTGGTTCGGCTCAGCCAGCTCGACCGCAGCCGCCACATCGAGCCGTTCTTGGTGTGGGCCCGCACCCGCCCCTGGCGGGGCGCCAACGGCGCCGACAAGACCATCGGGCTGACCGCGTTCCACCAAGACGTCGTCGACTTGCGCGTGTTCTTCGAAGACATCGCCGAATGGGGCTGGCCCAGCGCCCCGACCCGACGCCTGTTGTTTGTTGGCGACATCCCCCGCATGCCCGACGCGCTGCCCCGAGCCCTGCCACCAGCCGACGACCGCGACCTGATGGCCGCGGCCGCCCGGCTCGAGGACCGCTTCGCCCGAGTCGGGATCGGCGTGCTGCGCGCAACCGGCATGCGGGTCAGCGAACTGCTGGACCTCGAACTCGGCTGCATCGCCGACTTCGGCACCCGAGGCAGCTGGCTCAAAGTCCCGATCAGCAAACTCGGCACCGAACGCATGGTCCCCCTCGAACCCGAAACCGTCGCACTCTTTGACGACTGGATCACACACCGAGGACCGCACCGACCGCTGCAGCACCCACGCGACGGCCACCTCGCCGACTTCGTGTTCTGCGAACGAGGACGCCGGCTCGGCCCGCACCGCCTGCGCGCCGGCCTCAAACACGCCGCGACCGATGCCGGTCTCACCGACGCCGGTGGCGAACCGCTGCGGGTCACGCTGCACCAACTGCGCCACACGTTCGGGACCAGCCTCGTCAACGCCGGCATGAGCCTGCCCGCGCTGATGGCCCTGCTCGGACACGTCACCCCCGAGATGACGCTGCGCTACGCCAAAGTCGCGTCACCAACCATCCGAGACGCCTACGACACCGCCATGACCAAAGTCCGCGGCCGCCGGCGGCTCTATCTCGCCTCGCCCGGCGCAACCAACGCCGTGCCCGCCACAGTCGACTGGCTCCACGACGAGATGCTCAAGACCCGCCTCGCCCACGGCTTCTGCTCACGAGACCCGATCGCCGGGCCATGCGCCTATGCCAACATCTGCGAACAATGCGACAACTTCATGCCCGACCCCGACCGAGCCGACATCCTCAAAGACCAACTCGCCGACATCCACATGCTGCGCGACGACGCCAGCACCCGCGGCTGGACCGACGAAACCGCCCGACACGACCGCGTCGCCAACGCCCTCGAAACACACCTCCGCCGAATCAACCGACAGGCCGCCAATGACTGAACACCCACCCCCGCCCCCCAGGGCCGGTCAATGCGGGCTCGGTGGACCAGGCACCGCTGGCGCAGCGCTGAGGCCATGTTGGTCTCAACAGCGCCGACGAGGCCCGCGGCGCCGTCTGTGACGACCAGCAGCGGCGCCTTGAGGCCGCGTGCTGTGAGGTCGGCGCGCAACCCGGCCCAGGCGTCGTGGGACTCGTCGCCGCCGGGCTCGACGGCCAACAGCGCCGGCCAGCCGACGGTGGTGATGCCGTAGGCGACCAGCACCGGCTCGGCCCGCGAGCCGTCGTGCATCTTGAAGCAGCTGCCGTCTACGAACAGGTAGTCCAGTTCGACGTCGGTGAGGTCTCTGTGGCGGAACGCCTCGAAGTCGTCGCGCAGCCGGGCGCATATCCGCGACGCGGTGGATCGCGACAGCGCCGCCTCGGGACCGAGGGCCTCAGCGAGCAGGGCCTCGATGTCGCGGTCAGACAGGCCCCGCACCCACCCCGAGATCACCAGCGCCTCCAACGGCTCTGAGCGCACCACC
>JAJDZO010000072.1 GCA_022824605.1 Acidimicrobiia bacterium | reverse complement strand
AAGGGCGCCCAGAGCGATGTAGATCATCGGTTGCCTCCTAGCAGGGGGCGGGCGACGGGTTCGGCGGCCACGATCACAGCTCGAAGAACAGGCCCGCCTGCCACGGGAAGACGAAGTTGAAGCCCGGACCCCTGAAGAACGAGCCGATGATCACCAGAACCGCCCAGAACATGAGGTGGATGGTCATCAAGCTGATGGCGAACTTGCGGTCCTCGGGCTTCTTGGACGGGTTCTTGTCGATGTAGGGCGCGATCATCAGCGCGAGCAGCCCGATGCCGGGGATGGTGACGCCGGCAACCATCGGGTGGAACATCGTGAGGAGTTCCTGCAGGCCGAGGAAGTACCACGGCGCCTTGGACGGGTTGGGCGTCTGGTTGTAGTTGGCCAACTCCAGCAGCGGGGCGTTCACGAAGATCGAGAAGATCAAGGTGAACGCAGTGATGAACAGCGACGCCACGAACTCGACCACCAGCAGGTGGGGCCAAACGTGCACCTTGTCCTGCGGCTTGGACTTCACGTCCTGGATCGAGCCCGACTTCACCACCGTCAGCAGGCGCTGGGTGTGCCCGCCGGGTCCGGTGGCGCCGGCTGCGGCCGGCGGTGCGGCCACGGCCACTCCCCCGCCTCCGGCTGCGGCTGCAACCTGCGGTTCGGGCGCGGCCCCGGTTGCCTGGGCCCGCGCCGCCTTGGACCGCTCCAGCAGGTGGGGCGGGATCTTGCTGGCCGCCTGCGTCGGGGCTTCGGAAGCGCCGTTGCCGCCTCCGGGTGCCGCGGCGCCGCCCGCGGCTGCGGCCTTGGCCGCCTCGGCCTTGGCTCGGGCCTCCTCGGCCCGCTTGCGCAGATGCTCGGGGATCTCCACCATCGCCGTCTACCTCTGCTCCACGCCTCTAGTCGATCGGTTCATTGCCGTACTTCCACCAATGTGCTCGGCCACTTACAGCGGACCCGAGATGCCGCCGTCCTTGCGGACCCGCCAGAAGTGGATGGCCAGGAAGATGACCAGCACGAACGGCAGCATCAGAACGTGAAGCACGTACCAGCGAAGCAGGGTGTCGGTTCCGATCTCCACGCCGCCGAGCAGCACGAATCGCACCTGGTCGCCGAACACGGGGGTGTATCCCATCATGTTGGTGCCCACCGTCACCGCCCACAGCGCCAGCTGGTCCCACGGCAGCAGGTAGCCGGTGAACGACAGCAGCAGCGTCAGCTTCAACAGGATCACGCCGATCACCCAGTTGAACTCCCGGGGCGGCTTGTAGGCCCCGTGATAGAACACCCGGGCCATGTGCAGGAACACGGTGATCACCATCAGGTGGGCGCCCCAGCGGTGCATGTTGCGCACCAGCAGCCCGAAGGTCACCGAGGTCTGCAGGATGTAGATGTCGTCCCAGGCCTGCGCCGCGGTGGGCCGGTAGAAGAACATCAAGAAGATGCCGGTGACGGTCTCGAGGATGAACAGGAAGAAGCTCAGGCCGCCCAGGCACAGGGTGTAGCTCACCTTCACCGCGTGGCGCTTCACCTTCACGGGGTGAAGGTGGTACAGCACGCTGTTCATGATCACGTAGGACCGGTTGCGGGGGCTGTCGGTGTAGCCCTTGCGGAAGATCGAACCGGGCCGGAAGATCGATGTCCACGCCTGGGAGCCCTGCACCTGGTCGCCGATCTTCGTCATCTGGGCGGCCAGGCGCTCGGGCAGAGGCGCCTTGCGCTCTTCTGTGTCGATGGCCATGGGTCTCCTGCGGATCGAGCGGTAGCGGTATGGGGGTACTAGGCGAGACGCATCCCGTAGCCGTAGCCGTGGGAGTTGGTTCTCTGGTGAGGGTCGCCTCCGGGGGGAGGATCACCCATCTTGCCGAGAATGATGACACCGGTGGGGCAGCGGTCCACGCACAGTGCGCAGCGGGTGCACACGTCGTCGTCGATCGTGAAGATCACCTTGTCGGCTGGGTCGATTCCCGGCAGTTCGGTGCCGACGGCCTCGTCCACTGCGTCGGTGGTGACCATGAAGATGCACTTCCATGGGCAGATGTCCACGCAGCCCTCGCACATGATGCACTCGGACTGGTCGATGTGGATGAACTGCTTGGGCTTGACCGCCTGCGACAGCCAGGCCGCGTCCACCTCCTGAAGCACGTAGTCGTCGCGGAACTCCGGCATCGGCGGGTTGGCGTCGGTGGTGGTCACGCCTGGGATCCCTCCCGAACCAGGGGACGCCCGAAGCTCGACAACTCCACCGCTTCGGCGGCGGTGGCCCGCTTGCCCCGGTTCTGCCAGATCATCCACAGCCCCACCTGCATGCCGACGGCGACGACGTAGATGGCGCTGGCAATCACGTCTCGGATCACCACATAGGTGATCGTGAACGGGAAGCTGCCGCCCTGCGCCTGGGCCCGCAGGACGCCGCCCGGTCCGACGAAGAGCTTGTCGGTTCGCCAGTTGAGTTCGTTGTCGGCCCACGCCAGCCACTGGTGGGGCACCACGCCGTAGATCCAGAACATTCCGAAGAAGACGATCATCGACCCGAACATGGCCTCGCCCCATGTGACCGGGGTCCCCACCGGCCGCCGTTTGGCGTAGGCGAGGATGGCGCCGGTGAGTGCGACCGTGACCAAGATTGACAGGGCGAAAGCGACCACCGGTACTCCTCGGCGACGGCTGTTGACGGCTGGCAGTGTAGTCCGAGCCGGGCGCACCCTCGCCGGACCGGCGTAGGTCTATCAGCGCGCGGGCCTCGATCCGAACATCAGCGGCGCGCAAGTCGGCTCCATCACCTGCTCGCGCAGCGTGCCGGCAGAGAGAAGACCATCCCCAACTTCCCCGATCGGAGGCCCTCTCTCCACCGGAACAGCCCCCGTCGTAGCCCATCATCGGCGCCGATTGCAAGAACCTCTCCAACCTCTCCGGTCAGCCGCGGAACTTAGAGGCGTAGCCGATGCGCATGGCCGGCCGGAAGATCAGCTCGGTGGCCGCGTACATCGAGCCGAGAACTCCGTCGAGCACTGCGGCGCTCACCTGCGAGGCACCGGTGGCACCCGACAGGAACACCGCATCCTCGGGACCGATCTCGAGCTTGAGACCGGTCAGCCGCCGGTTGCGGCGCAGCAGATGCTCGTAGAAGCGAGCTTCGTTCTCCTCGGGTGCCGGTACCAGATAGGTCTCGTAGTGAAGGGTGCGCTGGCCGAGGGTGAACCAGATCGTCCACACCTCCTTCTCGTCGCCGGCGACCCGCACATACCAGCGTCGGGACCCCTCCGGTCCCCGCTCCAGAGCGGCGATCGCCGGATTCGAGCGGGCTGCGGCCTCCAGGCACGAGTCGATGAGCCGCTCCGTGGCGTCCAGCTCGAGGTCGGAGACCGGCGCGGCTCCGGTGAGGGGGTCGCCGCCGTCCGGCTCGGGGGGATCCTGGCCGCCCATCGCGCTCAGGCTGTGCAGTCCAGCAGGACCCGCGCCGACAGGTCCTCGAAGATCCGGCGGAGGCGCCCCGCGGTGGCAGTCCACGAAT
>JAJDZO010000138.1 GCA_022824605.1 Acidimicrobiia bacterium | reverse complement strand
CAAGCAGCATGAAACCCAACCACACCCACCACGCGCGCAAACGTTTGTGGACAGAGCACTAGGGCCAAGAACAACCCGCACAATGTCAAGTGGAGAGAATTGGTCGAGACCAACGGTAGGGCCGGAGTTGACTACGCCTACCGTAAGTCAGCCCAGCAAATCCGCAGCGATAGTTCTCCGGCCCTCGGCGGCCTCTTGGACGCTGCAGTGGCTGGCGCCGGTAGAGCTCCTGTTGAGCTGACTTGCGACCGCCGGTAGGGCTTGCCTACGGTCCGCGGCTGAGGCGGCCGGGACTCGGCCGCCACGCGGCCAGAGCACTTGGTCGACAGGATTGGAGGACAGCAACGATGACGCTGGAGTTCGGGGTCAGAGAGCTTGAGGCCCAGCCCATAGTGGGCATTCGCACGACCGTCGCGATGAACGCCATCGGCGAGGCCATGGGTCCGCTGTTCGGTGAACTGAGCGCACACATCGCGCAGAGCGGTCAGGAGCCGGCCGGGATGCCCCGGGCCATCTACCACTCGCCGCCGGGTGAGACTGTCGAACTCGAATGCGCCATTCCGGTGGCGTCGCCGATGCCCGGCGACGATCGCGTCCGACCCGGAGAGCTGCCCGCCGGGAGGGCCGCGACCGTCACCCACCTCGGCCCGTACGACGGCCTCCCTCAGACATGGATGGCGCTGACGGCGTGGATGGAGTCCCAGGGTCTCGAAGCCGCGGACTCGCCCTGGGAGGTCTACGTGAACGATCCCGCCCTCGAGCCCGACCAGTCGAGGTGGCGCACCGACATCTTCTTCCCAGTGCACTAACCGCCCCCGCCCCCAAGCGGCCGAGCCCCGCCCCGGCCACTAGCAGAGGCGCCTCAAGAGCCCGCACCAAGCCGGTGAAGATCACTCCTGCTCACGGTACATTCTTCGTCACTACCCCTACCTCCTCGGCGGTAGGGTCGAGACCGCCCTTCGGGGCGGCCTCTATCTTGTGTCTGGGAGTGGAGCTTGATTACCAATCTTTACGTCGACGGCTTCAATCTCTACTACCGCGCCCTGAAGGACTCGCCGTTCCGATGGCTCGACCTGCGGGAGCTGGCCGAGGCCCTCTTTCCCAAAGACCGGATCAATCGGGTCTGCTACTTCACCGCGCGGCTCAGCGCCCGCCCCGGGAATGCCCCACAACGCCAACAGGCGTACCTGAGGGCGCTGGCGACGCTGCCAGGCTTCGACACGTACTACGGCGTCTTTCGGTCCCGCGTCAAGCACCGCCCGCTGGCAGAGCCGGTGGCGGGACTGCCGGCCTACGTCCTGGTCCGGGACTCGGAGGAGAAGGGATCTGACGTGAACCTCGCCACGCGTCTGTTGGTAGACGGGTTCAACGGGGAGTACCAGCAAGCGGTTGTCATTGTCCTGAGTCAAGATTCCTGCTCATTTCTGGGTGGGTTCGGTTTGGGTGTTCGGTCATCTAGGTAGGCGTCGAGGGGCTGGCGGTAGTCGAGGGCCTGGTGGGGGCGCACGGCGTTGTGTTCGTCGATGAACGCGGCGACGCGGTCGGCGAGTTCGACGCCGCTGGCGATGTCGTGGCGGTAGAGGCGCTCGTATTTCAGTGACTCGATTCAGCGCTGGGCGACGCCGTTGATGTGCGGGGCCCGGTGCGGGGTCCGCACGTGGACCAGGTGGCTGCGGGCCGCGAACCAGCGGGCCACGGCGACGGACTTCATGGCCGGCGCGTTGTCGGTCACGATCACCAGAGGCGTGATCTCGCCGGTGACGGGATCGGCGCAGTCCTCGACAAGCCGGCAGCGCCTCAGCGGCGTCGACAGCGACCTGCAGGGCGGCGATGAGCTCTGTGGCGCCCTAGGTGAGCGTGATCGGGCACGCCAGGGCCATCTTGGTGGCGTAGTCAACCACCGCGCACAGCCCCCAGCCGCCGGCTTGGGTCTCGAAGTGGGTGAAGTCCGCCTGCCAGACACGGTTGCGGCGCACCGGCGTCTCCACGAAGGCCTCACGCCGTGCCTGCGCGAGCTGGGGGCGCTCGGGCTGGTATCTGACCGGTGCCAGCAGACCCCCGACGCGCCATGGCCCGCTTCACACTCGACGCAGAGCCCACGTCGCAGCCCTCACCAGCAGCGATCGCCGCGATCTTGCGATACCCCCACGCCGGCCACCGCCCCTTGGGCGCAACGCCCGCACGCAGCCGGGACACACGGTTGTGGCAGGTGCGCCCGGGCACGCCGACCAGCCCGGCGAACCTCCAAACGCCGCAACCCGACTCTGTGCGGATCATCTCAAGGTCCTCGACGCAGCGAGACACTCCGCACCGTTGTTCCACACCCGCAGCTGCACATGGGCCTCGCCCAGCGCGGCCTTGAGCTCCTCGTTCTCAGCCTCGAGCTCCAACTCACGCGACGAACGCCGCCTGTGACCCCGGGCCAGGCCCTTGTGAGCGATCACGGCCCGCGTCCAACAACGCCCTCATCCAGTTGTGCACAGCCTGCTCGGCCACCCCGCAGCGCCGAGAAGCCTCCTTCACGGACGCCTCCCCACCCAGCACGGACAACACCACCTACAGCTTGCGCTCCGCACTCCGACCCGACGGCTTGGACAACATCATCTCCATGCATCAGGACCCAACCTTGACCTGAGCAAGATTTCCTGACCCGGGACAAGTGGGCCCAGCCGCTCTACCGCGACCTCGGCGAGCCCGGAGCCGCCCACAACCGCGGCGTGTGCTTCGGCATCGACGCCGTTGTGATGGTCCGGCGGCTTCAACTCGATGACTCTGCCGCGCGTCCGGCTGTCACATGTCAGCGCGAACATGTTGTTGCCGCGCCGTTCGGGGGTGACGAGTTTGAGGCTGAGACCCAGGAGCGGCGCACATCGTCGGATCAGCGTCCCCGTCTTGGAGCGTCGAAATGCAATACTTCACCCAGATGACACTGACTGGAGTCGAGGCCGTGCCCGAGGAAGCGGTTCGCGGGCGTTTGTCCTGCGAGCGCGATCTGGCAGGTGCTGCCTGGGCGATCGCCAGGAACGGTGCTCTTGCGGGGCTCTCAGGACGCGAATGGGGCCTTCTGAGTGAGGTAGGGCCGGTTGGCGCGGGTTCTGGTATCGACGGGCTGGTCGAGTTGATTCGTGAGGGTAGCGACCCACTGGGTGAGGCGTTTGTGCGGATGCGGCCAGCGGATCAGCGCCGGTTGTTGGGAGCGACCTATACCCCGCCTGAGATCGTCTCCTCGATGGTGGCCTGGGTCGCTGGTCGGGGTGAGCCTTCGCGCGTTGTTGACCCGGGGACCGGCTCGGCCCGGTTCTTGCTTGCGGCCGGCCGATCGTGCCCGAGAGCATTGCTGGTGGGCGTGGAGATCGATCCTCTTGCTGCGCTTGTAGCCCGTGCGAACCTGACGGCTGTTGGGTTCGACACCCGGTCGAAAGTCGTTGTGGGCGACTACAGAACAGCCGTGTTCGATGACTGTGGCGGAACGACTGCGTTCTTGGGCAATCCTCCCTACGTCCGGCATCATCAAATCGAACCTGCCGGCAAGCGGTGGATGGCCGACAGCGCGGCGCGGCTCG
>JAJDZO010000163.1 GCA_022824605.1 Acidimicrobiia bacterium | reverse complement strand
GCAGGTTCTGCAGTATGCGGATGCGCCGTTGGTGTCGGTTGTTGCTCCGTTGGAGCAGAACCCGCAGATGATCATGTGGGATCCGGAGACCTATCCGAATGTGAACAGCATCGCGGATCTGGGCCGTGACGGGATCACGGTCAACACGTTCGCGGGTGGTGTGTTCTCGCAGGTGTTCGTGGCTCAGGGGATCTGGGACGCGGATCAGGTGGATCCGTCCTATGACGGCAGCCCGGCGCGGTTCGTGTCTGCTGGCGGCGAGATCGCGCAGCAGGGGTTCGCTTCGGCTGAGCCGTATCAGTATTTGAACACTCACACCGATTGGGGCAAGCCGGTCGCGTTCGAGTTGTTGCATGACGCTGGGTTCCAGATCTATTCGCAGACGATCGGTGTGCGGCCTCGTGACATGGAGTCGATGAGGCCGTGTCTGGAGCGTGTGGTGCCGATCATTCAGCAGGCGGTGGTGTCTTATGACGCTTCGCCGGATCGGGGCAATGCGATCATCGTGGACGCGGTTGAGCAGTATGCGAGTTTCTGGACCTATTCGCCGGGTCTGGCGCAGTTCTCGGTCGAGCAGCAGCGTGCGCTGGGTCTGATCGGCAACGGGCCTGACTCCACGGTGGGCAACATGGAGGCCGACCGGATCCAGGGCGTGCTCGACGCGATCTTGGCCACCGATCTGGCTGCTGATGTGCACGACGGGCTCAGCGTGGACGACATCCACACCAACGAGTTCATCGACCCCAACATCGGCTTCTAGTTCGAGGCTCCATTAGCCGAAGAACCTCAGCGAGGGGGCCGGCGCTTCGACGTCGGCCCCCTCGCCGCGTCCGCAGACGGCCGTGGGCTCAGATGTAGGGCTCGGTGGGGCTGTCGATCCGCTCCATCAGGAACTCGCCGGCGGTCACCGGCTCGTAGCGCTCGGGGTACCCATCGGTGATGCAGCTCGAGATGGTGGACACCACCGTTCGGGGGTCCGGGTTCACGAAGAACGGGATCGAGAACCGGTGGGCGCCCGATGAGCCCACCACCCGATGCGGCGTCGACCGGTAGCGGTCGTTCGTCCAGCGGGCCAGCATGTCGCCGAGTTGCACGATCACGCTGCCCGCAGCCGCGGCGACCGGCGTCCACACGCCGTCGCAGAGCACTTCGAGGCCCGACAGCCCGTCGACGGCCAGCAGGGTGATGGCCCCGTAGTCGGTGTGGGGTGTGCTGAACACCGGCGCAGTGCCGTCGTCGAGGCGGCCCGTCTTGGGATAGTGCAGGAACCGCAGCCGGCACTGCGGCTCCGACATGCGCGCCGCGAAGAAGCCAGGCACGCCCAGGGTCGTGGCCAACGCTTCGAGTACGCCGTGAGCGGTGGACAGCGCAGCCGACTGGTAGGCCCGCACCGCGGCGACGAACCCGGCGCAGCCAAGAGTTTCGACCGCATCAAGGTCGACCTCGTCGCCCAAGCCCATGTCGAGGTACTCCGCGGCCAGGCTGGATCGGCCCATGTAGGCCGAGTCGGCTGGATCGCGGGCTTCGATGCGGTCTGGCACATACCCGTACCGGTCGATGCGCGGCACCCGGTCCTTGACGTCGGGCGCCAGCGCGAAGAACCCTCGGGCGGCGCGGAAGGCCGCGTCGAGCTGCCGGTCCATGCCATGACCGGAGGCAACGAAGAGGCCGTCGGTGCTGCAGGCCGATTCGATCTGCTCGATCACCGCCGTTCGGCGGCTCGGATCGGAGTGCTCATTCGTCAGCGCGGACACATCGATCATGCACGGGGTGAGAACGCGCTCGGACTGCTGCGGTCGAGCTACGGCAACAGATGGAGTCTCAGGCACTTGATCGTCGCCCACCGGTCAATCCGCATAGCGTGACAGGCATCGGCTGTGGCTTGGAGGCCGAGCGAATAGGCGAGCGAGCGCGCTCCATACGGGCGAGGCCGTGGTCAGCCATGCCGTGGTTTGGGCGGCCCGTGAGTGCAGCGAACAAGAGCGGGAAATGCCCGGCCCCGACGCGACAAACCTGCATCTATCCGCGCGCCCTCTTAGCGCCGAAGGTGGGGCTGTGCGACACTCGGTACATGACGGAACCTCAAACTACGAGGCTCGCGCCCTCGGGGCCAACAGGTGTGGCCTCCGCCGAAAGCGCCGATGACGGTCGGGCTTACGGCCGCAGTCAGGGAGAGTGGAATCCGGAGCTGGTGGAGACCTCAGCGGGCACGCCCGCGGGCGAGTTGTTGAGGCGCTACTGGCATCCGGTGGCCCGCAGCTCCGAGGCCACGTCGCTGCCGCGGAAGGTGCGGATCCTCAGCGAGGACCTGATCCTGTTCCGCGACGGCACGGGACGGCCCGGCCTGGTCGAGCCGCGCTGCTGTCACCGGGGCACCACCCTCTTCTACGGCCGGGTGGAGGACGACGGGATCCGCTGCCCCTACCACGGCTGGCTGTTCGCGGCGGACGGCGTCTGTCTGGATCAGCCCTGTGAGCCCGATCGGGGCCGCAACCGGGCCTCCTATCGCCAGCCCTGGTACCCGGTGCAGGACTACAACGGGCTCGTCTTCGCCTACCTGGGCCCGGCCGACCGCCAGCCGGCGTTCCCCCGCTACGACATCTTCGAGGGACTGCGTGACGACGAGGAGATCGTGATCATCGACCACTTCGCCTTCGGCGGTCCCACGGTGGCGCCGTGCAACTGGTTCCAGACCCATGAGAACGCCATGGACCCCTACCACGTGTTCATCCTCCACAACGCCATCAGCGGCCACCAGTTCGACCCGAGGCTGGAGATCTGGCCCCGCATCGACTGGCAGCGCCACGACTGGGGTGTGACCGCCAGCCAGGACCGTGACCTGCCCGACGGCAACACGCTGCACCGGGTGACCGAGATCCGGGTCCCCACCATCAGGGTGATCCCCACCCCCACGCTCACCGTGGTGGGAAAGACCAACAACATGTCGTGGGCGGTGCCCATCGACGACACCCACACCTGGGTGGTGTCGATGCTGCGCAAGCCCAAGGACCGTGACGCTCAGGGTCTGCCCACCTACGCGGACAACAAGAGCTGGTTCGAGCTCGACGAGGAGGGCCACCAGCGCAATCCCGGCGACTACGAGACCCAGGTCGGCCAGGGCCCGATCACGCTGCACTCCAGCGAGAATCTGTCCTCCAGCGACCGGGGCGTGTCGATGGTG
>JAJDZO010000284.1 GCA_022824605.1 Acidimicrobiia bacterium | reverse complement strand
CGTGGTGGTGTGCCCCACCCACGCCATCAAAGTGGCCGACCTCGACGATCCAGACGATGAGACCACCCGCATCATCGCCGGAAGCGACACCGCGGTGCGGGCTCCTGAACAGCAGACGCTGCCCAAGGTTCACTACCTAGGCGCCGATCAGGCGTCGCTGGACCCGCTGCGCACCGCCATCGCGGCTGACGGCATGATCTGGGCCGACACCACACCCCAGCATCCCACCGCCGAGCCGGTCGGCCGCGGCGTGGTGGCCCGCACCGCGTACACCACCGCCCATCAGATGACCTGGAAGGCCAAGGTGTCGACCTATCTCGTCACCAAGGCGATCGCCGCCGGTGTGATGGCCGTGGCCGCCCTGCTGGCGCTGTTGGGCCACGGAGATGCCCAGGGCGCGGTCGGGGTGATGCCGCCGCTGGTGGCGGGTTTCTTTCTCGCGGTCACGGGCGGACTGCTTGTCGGCGACCTGCGACGGCCCGAGCGCTTCTACTACCTCCTCACCCGCAGCAACCGGCGGTCCTGGCTGGTGAAGGGCGCCTGGGTGCTGGCCGCCTTCGCAGCGCTCTGCGCGGCCTGGTTCGTTGCCGGCGCGGCCGGTTCGTCGGGCGCGCTCGTCGGTTTGGCCGTACCCGCCGCGGTGCTGGCTGCGGCCACCGCGGGATACACCGCTTGGCTGTTCGGTCAGTGCGAGGGCCGGGACCTGTGGCAGACGCCGCTGTTGTTGCCGACGCTGCTGGCTCAGGCCGCGGTGGCGGGAGGGGCGGCCTACTCGCTGGCCGATCTCGCCATGGAGATCCCCGCGGTGGCCGTGGTCCGTGCGACGTTGCTGGGTGGACTCCTTGCCGGCGGCGCGCTCATCGGTGCGGAAGTCAGGTCGCAGGGCAGCAGCCACGTTGAGGCCGCGGTGGCGGCCATGACCCGCGGCCGTTACGCACGACGCTTCTGGATCGGTGGCATCGGGTTGGGCCTGGCCCTGCCCGCCGCATTGACCGCAGTCGCCCTCGCCGCCGGCACGGGGCCGGCGCTGCCCGCGGCGGCCGCGGCGGCCGCGTTGGTGGGCATGTGGTTCTACGAGGACAGTTTCGTGCGGGCCGGCCAGTCCGTCCCGCTGTCCTAGGAGACTCACAATGGCCGAACTGCACAGCTATCCCCCCCACGACAGCTGGCACGACGCGGTGACCCTCGACGCCAAGGCCTGGCCCCGCAAGGTGGAGCACCACCACACGTTGGTGCCCACCACCTGCTTCAACTGCGAGGCGGCCTGCGGGCTGGTGTGCCATGTCAACCACGCCACCGGCCGCATCGACCGTGTCGAGGGCAACCCGCTGCACCCGGCCAGCCGGGGCCGCAACTGCGCCAAAGGCCCGGCCACCCTCAACCAGATCGACGACCATGAACGCATCCTGCATCCGCTTCGCCGGGCAGGCGAGCGCGGCGGCGGCCAGTGGGAGCGGGTCAGCTGGGCCGAGGCTCTCGACGACATCGGCTCGCGGATCGGGGCCGCCATCACCGAGGGCCGACACGACGAGGTCATGTACCACGTGGGCCGCCCCGGCGAGGACGGCTTCGCTGAGCGGGTGCTGCAGTGCTGGGGCGTGGACGGTCACAACAGCCACACCAACATCTGCAGCTCCAACGCCCGCATCGGCTACCAGAGCTGGATGGGCCACGACCGGCCTTCGTCGGACTTCGCCCACGCCGAGGTGATCTTCTTGATCTCCTCGCATCTGGAAGCGGGCCACTACTTCAATCCTCATGCGCAGCGGATCATGGAGGCCCAAGGCCAGGGCGCGACCGTGATCTGCGTCGACCCTCGACTGTCCAACACCGGCGCCAAGGCTGACTTCTGGCTGCCCGCGTGGCCCGGCACCGAGCCGTTCCTGCTGCTGGCCGTCGCACGGCTGCTGCTGGAGAACGGCGATTGGGAGCGCGACTTCGTGCGCCGCTGGACCAACTGGGAGACCTACCTGCGCGAGCGTCATCCGCAGCGCCCGGTCGCCTTCGAGTCGGTGGGCCCGGCCCTGGCCGAGGACTACGACGCCTACACGCCCACCGAGGCCGAGCGGGTATGCGGCGTGCCCGCAGCCCAGATCACCGAGGTGGCCCGGATCATCGGTGCTCACCCCACCAAGTTCGCGTCGCACAACTGGCGGGCCGCGGGCGCCGGCAACCTCGGAGGCTGGCAGACGGCGCGGTGCCTGTTCTTCCTCAACGTGCTCACCGGTTCGGTGGGCACGGTGGGCGGCACCACCGGCAACGGCTGGAACAAGTACAAGGCGCCCCACCCGCCGGGGGCTCCGCCACCTCAGCACTGGAACGAGCTCAACTGGCCGCCGGAGTACCCGCTGTCGTACCACGAGATGTCGATCCTGCTGCCCCACTTCCTGCACGAGGGCCGGGGCCGTCTCGACGTGTACTTCAGCCGGGTCTACAACCCGGTGTGGACCAACCCCGACGGCTTCAGCTGGCTGGAAGCGCTCAAGGATCCCGACAAGGTGCGATGCCATGTGGCGCTCACGCCCACCTGGTCGGAGACGGCCGTCTTCGCCGACTACGTGCTGCCCATGGGGGTGGGCGCCGAACGCCACGACGTGGCCAGCTTCGAGACCCACGCCGGGCGTTGGATCGGGTTCCGCCAGCCGGTGCTGCGCCGCTTCGCCGAGATCCGCGGCGAGCAAGTCGATCACGCTTCACGCACCCACGAGTTCAACCCGGGCGAGGTGTGGGAGGAGAACGAGTTCTGGATCGAACTGTCGTGGCGCATCGATCCCGACGGTTCGCTGGGCGTCAGGCGCTGGTTCGAGAGCCCGGAGCGTCCCGGCACGCCCATGTCGGTGGACGAGTACTACTCCACCATGTTCGAGGGTGTGCCCGGCCTGGCTGCCGACGCGGCGGCGGCCGGGCAGACACCGCTGGAGTTCATGCGCGACCGGGGCGCCTACGCCCTCGACGGCGACATGTACACGCCCTATGAGCGCGAAGTCGATCCGGGGAGCCTCACCGACTGCACCGTCGACGCCGACGGCGTGTTCCGTCGCCCCGGCACTCCGGGGGCCTGGTCGGGCGCGTCCACCGAGCTGGCCGGGCTGAAGCTCGACGGGCTGGGCGACGGATCGCCCGCAGTGGAAGTGGACGGCACCGCCCGTGAGGGCTTCCCCACTCCGTCACGCAAGCTCGAGCTGTACTCGCAGACGCTGGCCGACTGGGGCTGGTCCGAGCACGCCACACCGTCGTGGATCCCGTCGCATGTGCATTGGGAGGACCTCGACCTTGCCGGCGACGAGCGGATCCTGCTGCCGACGTTCCGGATCCCGACGCTGATCCACACCCGGTCGGCCAACAGCAAATGGCTGTCGGAGCTGAGCCACCGTCACCCGCTGTGGATCCACCCGTCCGACGCCGAAGCGCTGGGCATCGAAGTCAACGGCCTGGTGCGGGTCACCACCCGCATCGGCTATTTCGTGATCGGGGCCTGGCGCACCGAGGGGATCCGCCCCGGCGTGGTGGCCGCGTCGCATCACATGGGCCGCTGGCGCCTCGACGCCAACGCGGGCGGCTCATGGTCCGGCGGCGACGCCGACATCACCAGCGAAGGGACGGTGTGGCGACTCCGTCGCAAGGGACGACCTGAGCGCCATACCAGTGAGGATCCCGACACCGAGCGCATCTGGTGGAGCGACACCGGCGTGCATCAGAACCTGACCTTCTGCGTGCAGCCCGACCCGATCTCGGGTATGCAGTGCTGGCACCAGCGGGTGCGGGTGCGCCCCGCCGAGCCGGGCGACGCCTACGGCGACGTGGTGGCCGATACCGCCAAGGCCCGCGAGGCCTACCGCGAGTGGCTGGCCATGACCCGCCCCGCCCCCGGCCCCGGCGGTCTGCGCCGCCCCCTGTGGTACGCCCGCCCCCTCAAGCCGACCCCCGCCGCCTACGCCCTGTAGCACAGCGCGCTGTCCATGGGACTTGGAGGCCGAACGAATAGGCGAGCGAGCGTGCTCCTTACGGGCGAGGCCGTGGGCAGCCGTGCCGTGGTTTGGGCGGCCCTCAGGTCGTAGCGAACAAGAGCGGGAAATGCCCCGCCCCGACGCGACAAACCTGCACCTGTCGGCGCGCCCTTTTGGGCCACCGACGCTTTGTCGGGTGCTGCGATGCCCCGGCGACGGGGCAGTCGGCCAGTGGTAGCCTGCGCGCATGAGCCGGGATTTGAGCAACCCCACTGAGGGCGTCGACACGTCGAACGCTCCTTACGTCATCGTGTCGAGCGACACCCATGCGGGACTGCAGTGCGAGGAGTACCGCCCCTACCTCGACGCTGCGTTGCATGAGGAGTTCGACGGCTATGTGGCCGAACGCCACGCGCACCGGCGGGTGCAGGAGGAGGTCAACGCCGAGTTCCTGGCCTCCTGGGAGGGCGAGAACGCCGAGGGGCTGCGAGGCGCCTACGACCCGGACGTGCGCGACAAGGAACTCGACGCCGACGGCATAGCGGGCGAGGTGATTTTCGCCGACGGCGACGCGGTGACCGGCCAGGAGTCGCCTCCGTTCGGGGCGGGCCTGGCGGCGGGCCAGATAACCGATCCCCGGCAGGCCTTCGGCGGGGCCCGGGCCCACAACCGCTGGCTGGTGGACTTCTGCGCCACCAACCCGCCCCGGCGCGCCGGGGTGGGCCTGGTGCCCATCACCCACGACATCGACGAGTCGGTGGCCGAGATCGAGTGGCTGGCCGGCAAGCCGGGCATCGCCGGGATCATGATCCCCACCATGTGGCACGGCTTCGCGCCCTACGGGTCCGACCACTACGACCGGGTGTGGGCCGCCTGTGCCGAGACCGGTCTGGTGGTGCACACCCATTCGGGCGAGGCCGACTTCGATTCATACGGCGACAACGTGGCCATGTACGTCTCCGAGGTGCCGTTCTGGACCCATCGGGCGTTGTGGCAGCTGCTGTTCTCGGGCAAGTTCGACCGGTTCCCAGGGTTGCGATATGCGGTGGTGGAGTGCGGCTCCTATTGGATCGCAGACCTGTTGTGGAAGACCGACGTGAACTTCGGGGCCAGCAACAAGATCAAGAAGCTCGGCTCGCGCATGAAGGGCCTGATCTCGCGCCTGCCGTCGGAGTACTTCGGCACGAACGTGTTCATCGGGGCGTCCACCATGAGCAAAGAGGAGATCCGCCGTCGCCACGTCAACGGCATCGACGCGCTGATGTGGGGCACCGACTACCCCCACCCCGAAGGTTCATGGCCCCACACCGCCCGCCGTCTGGAGGGCGACTTCCGCGATGTCTCCATCGAGGACACCCGCCTGCTGCTCGGCCTCAACGCGGTCGAGTGCTACAACCTCGACCTCGACGCCCTCACCGAGATCGCAGCCCGGATCGCGCCCACCCCCGAGCAGCTCCACCAGAATCCAGCCCTTCGCACCCCGCCAGACGCCAAACGCACCGCCCGCTGGTGGATAGAAGAATACGGCTGCGAACTCCAATACTGAAACGGAGAACGCAGTGAGTTATGAGCCGAGTCCTTGGCGGCCTGTTGCTGACCATGTGGACCGTTATCTGGCTACCGACGGCGCTGACGGGTTCGAGTGGGAGGGCGCCAAGTGCGTGATCCTCACCACCGTCGGGCGCAAGACCGGCAGTCTGCGCCGCTCCCCGCTGATCCGGATTCGTGACGGTGAGCGCTATCTGCTGGTGGGATCGATGGGCGGCGCGCCTCGGCATCCCAGTTGGTACCTGAACCTGGTGGCCAACCCCGAGGTGACCATCCAGGACCGCGGTGAGCTTCACCGTCTGCGGGCCCGTACGGCCACGCCGGAGGAGAAGGCCGAGTTGTGGCCCATCGCCGTGAAGCAGTGGCCTGACTACGACGACTACCAGGCCCGCACCGACCGCGACCTCCCCCTCGTCATCTGCGAGTAGGCACTGTCAGTTCGCCGATGTGGCGGCGTAGAGGTCGACAATCACCTCCAGGGCTTGGGCCACCAAGGGCGGACGCTCGCCGGTGCGGGTTAGCAGCAGCAGCGGCACGGAGGCCGCTCGGTCGGTGAGAGCCGCGTAGTGGAGTTCGGGGGGTCGGAAGGTCTGGACGCTGGACGGCACGACCGCGGTTCCCTCGCCCGCGGCCACGAAACCCAGAATGGTTGCGTACTCCGTCGCTTCGATGATCGGGTCGTAGGCAACCCCGGCGGCACCCAACATTCCCGCCAGCACCGAGTGCAGGCTCGGCGACACCCGGCGGTCGAACCCGACGAGCGGCTCGCCGGCCAGGTCGCTCAGACTTGCTTGCGCGGCGGTCGCGAGCCGATGGGATGCCGCCACGGCCACCAGCAGGGGCTCGTGCATCACCAGCGTCGCCTCGACATGGGCGGCGTCGCTGGCGGCCCGGCCGATGCCCACGTCGATCCGCCCCTCCCGCAGGCCTGAAACCTGCTCGTCGGAGCTCATGGTGTGCAACTCGTAGTCCACCTGAGGCCAGCGCCGCCGGTACTCGCTGAGGGCTCGGGGCATCACTTCGTAGGCGGCCGAGTCCACGAACCCCACCCGCAGCGTGCCGGCGCGTCCGTGGCGGTGCTGGTCCATGAGGCGGTCCACACCGTCGGCTGAGGCCAGCAGGCGCACCGCCTCGGGGTACAGGAACGCACCCGCATCGGTGAGGCCGACCCGTCGGGTGCTGCGGTCGAACAGCGCAGTGTCGAGTTCCTGCTCCAGCAGACGGATCTGCTGGCTCAGCGGCGGTTGCGACATGTTCAGCCGGTCAGCGGCCCGACCGAAATGCAGTTCCTCGGCCACCGCCACGAAGTAGCGCAGGCGCTGCAGGTTCACGCAACAATGATATCTAAATCATCTGAATCGATCCATTATTGATACTTCTGCACACATCATTGCCGGTCTAGGCTCTCACGACGATGACCGGAATCGTGCGCCGACTCCGGCGACGCCCGCCGAGGTACTCCGCAGCCGCGCTTGTGTGGCGGGGCATGCGAGGCGACCACTGGCCCCGGATCTGGCGCGACACCGAGCTGAAGCGCTCCTACGACGCCGTGGTGATCGGCGGGGGTGTGCACGGTCTGGCCACCGCCTACTACCTGGCCCGCAATCACGGCATCACCGACGTGGCCGTGCTCGACAAGGCCTACCTCGGCAGCGGCGCCTCGGGCCGCAACACCGCCATCGTGCGGGCCAACTACCTCACCCCCGAAGGGGTGGCCTTCTATGACCGGTCGTTGCAGCTCTACAACTCCATGGCGCTCGATTTGAATATCAACGTGATGATGAGCGAGCGCGGTCATCTCACCCTGGCCCACAGCGACAGCTCTCTGCGCACCATGCACTGGCGGGCCGAGGTAAACAAGCTCCAGGGCGTGAACTCCAGCGTGATCGGCCCCGACGAGATCTCCGAGATCGCTCCCAGCCTCGACACCTCGTCCCATCCCCGCTACCCGATCCTGGGCGCGCTCCACCACCCGCCCGGCGGGATCGTCCGCCACGACGCGGTGGTGTGGGGTTACGCCCGCGCCGCTGACCATATGGGTGTCGAGCTGCACCAGAAGACCGAGGTCCTCGACATCGTCTGCGAAGGCGGCGAGGGGTCCAACGGCAAGGGTGCGGGCGGCCGGGTCGTCGGTGTGCGCACCAACCGGGGCGACATCTCCACCCCGATCGTGGTGAACTGCACCGCCGGTTGGGCCGGGCTGATCTCGGCCATGGCCGGTGTGCGTCTGCCCATCACCACCCACCCGCTGCAGGCCGCGGTGACCGAGCCGGTCAAGGTGTTCCTGCCCACCGTGGTGGTGTCGGGCTCGCTGCACGTGTACATCAGCCAGACCGACCGGGGCGAGCTGGTGTTCGGGGCTGCGGTCGATCCGGTGGCGACGTACTCGATCCGAGGGTCGCTGGAGTTCACCGAGGAACTGGCCGGCCATGTGCTCGAGCTGATGCCCTCCGTCTCGCGAATGCGGCTGCTGCGCCAGTGGGCCGGGCTGTGCGACATGACTCCCGACTACTCGCCGGTGATGGGCTTCACACCGGTGGACGGCTTCCTGGTGGATGTGGGTTGGGGTACCTACGGCTTCAAAGCCGCACCGGTCTCGGGTGAGCAGATGGCCGAGGCTGTCGCCACCGGCCGCACACCTGAGTTGATCTCCCCCTTCGCCCTAAGCCGGTTCGACACTGGTGAACTGGTGGGCGAAAAGGGCGCCGCGTCGGTGGGTCACTGATGCTCGCAACGGTGCTTGAATGGGCGGTGGGTCACTGATGCTGCTGGTTCCTTGTCCGAACTGCGGTCCGCGCAACTGGTCGGACCTGCGATACGGAGGCGAGTCCCACGCTCGCCCCGACCCCGCCACCGCTACCCCCCTGCAGTGGCGGGGCTATCTCTACCTGCGCGACAACCCGGCCGGCTGGCTCCGCGAGAACTGGTACTGCCGGTCCGGCTGTCGGCGGTGGTTCACCGTCGAGCGCAACACGGCCACCAACGAGTTCCGGGATCCGCCGATGCCTGGAGACAAACGGGGTGCCAAGGCATGACCATGAGCCACCTCTCAGAGGCGGGAGCCTGGCTGTGACCATGAGCCGTCTGGGCACGGCGCGGCCCACCGAGGTTGTCGATCGCTCGTCGAAGGTACGGTTCCGCTGGAACGGCAAGCGTTTCAGTGGCTTCGAGGGCGATACCATCGCCTCGGCGCTGGCCGCCGCCGGTGAGCACGTGTTCTCGCGCTCGATGAAGTACCACCGGCCCCGCGGCATCCTCACCGCCGACTACTGGGATCCCAACCTGATGGTGCAGGTCGGCGACGATCCCAACGTGCGTGCCGGCCATCGCCTGCTGGAGGCGGGCATGGACGTGCGGGCCCAGAACGTGTGGCCGTCGCTGCACCGTGACATCAAAGCGCTCAACGGTCTGGTCGGCCGCTTCCTGACAGCCGGCTTCTACTACAAGACGTTCATGCGGCCGGCGTGGCTGTGGCCCACATATGAGCGGGTGCTGGCCACGTTCGCTCCGGGCGGCAGGATCGACCCCGACACACCCCACCGCTACCACGACAAGCGCTACACGCATCCCGATGTGGTGGTGGCCGGCGCAGGCCCGGCCGGGATCGAGGCCGCGTTGGCGGCGTCGGCCGCTGGTGCCCGGGTGTTGCTGGTGGAGCACGAGCACGCCGTGGGCGGCCATCTCCGCTACAGCAGCAGCGCCTCGGCTCGTGCCGCGCTGGCGGAGTTGCGGGCCGCGCTCGACGCGTCCGACGTGGAGGTGCTCACCGACTCCACCGTCACCGGGCGCTACGAGGACAACTGGCTCGCGATCGTGCAGCGCAGCCACCCCATTGCGGTCGAGCGGCTGATCAAGGCTCGGGCCAAGATGCTCGTGGTCGCTCCCGGCCTGATCGAGAGGCCGTACGTGTTCGCGGGCAACGACCGGCCCGGCGTGATCACCTCTGGTGCGGCCCGTCGCCTGATCAACCTGTGGGGAGTGCGCCCCGGCGAGCGGGCGGTCGTGTTCGCCGCCAACTCCGCCGGTGATGCCGCGGCGGCCGACCTCGACCGCGTCGGGGTGGAGGTCGCGGCGGTCATCGACGGCCGCGACCACCGGCGGGTCAGCGCGGCCCAGGGTTCGCCCAAAGCGGTGGAAGCCGTGCTGGCGGGCGGATCGCGCATCGAGGCCGACCTGCTCGTGGTGGCCGCCGGTTGGACCGCGCCCACCTCGCTACTGAACATGGCCGGGGACCGGCCGGTCTACGACCCGGCGGCTGCTCGCTTCTTCGCTTCGGATCCTCCTGGCAACGTGCTGGTGGCCGGCGGGCTGGCGGGCGACGGCAGCCTCGACGAATTGCGGGCCCACGCGGCGGCCACCGGACGTCTCGCTGCCCAGCGCGCCGCCGCAGTCGCTCACCGACTCCAGGCTCGCACCGCCCGAGCCCGCCCGGCCGAAGGCGCCGAACCGGCCTGGGCACCCGACGAGCGCACGCCGCTGGATCGTGACCCGCATCCCGAGCTGTACCGCTCAGACACCCACGGCATGGTCGACTTCTCCGAGGACGTCGGCTCCAAGGACCTTGTGGCCGCCGCCCGGGAGGGCTACGACTCGGTCGAGCTGGCCAAGCGCTACACCACCGCAACCATGGGACCGTCGCAGGGCAAGCTCGAGACCGTCAACACGGTGGCCGCCATCGCTGAGGCACGCGGTGAGACCATCGCTGAGGTCGGCACCACTGTGTGGCGACCGCCGTTCGCGCCCATCACGTTGGGCGCACTGGCCGGGCGGGTGTTCGAACCGGTGAGGGTGTCGTCGATCCAGCCGTGGCACGAGGCCAACGGCGTCACCACGATCCTGGCCGGTCAGTGGGTTCGTCCCGACCACTACGGCGACCCGGCCGCGGAGGTGCGCAACGTACGCACCAATGTCGGGCTGATCGACGTGACGCCGCTGGGCAAGCTCGACCTGCGCGGTCCCGACATCCCCAAGCTGCTCAACCTGCTCTACACCAACAAATGGTCGAAGCTGGCGGTGGGCAAGGTGCGCTACGGAATGATGTGCGCCGAGGACGGGGTGGTGCTCGACGACGGCGTGACCGGCCGCCTCGGTCCTGACCACTACTTGATGACCACCACCAGTTCGGGCGCGGGCGCGATATGGGAGTGGGTCGAGAACTGGCTGCAGACCGAGCGTCCCGACTGGAAGGTGCATGTCACCCCGGTCACCACCGCTTACGTCAGCATCAACGTGGCCGGCCCCAAGGCTCGGGAGTTGGTCGGTCGGGTGAGCGAAGGCGTCGACGTGTCGCCTGAGGCGTTCGCCTACATGGAGGTCCGCACGGCCACCGTCGCGGGGGTGGACGGCTGCTTCATGTGGCGCATCGGCTTCACCGGCGAGCTGTCCTTCGAGATCCACGCCCCGGCGGGTCACGGCCTCCATGTGTGGGAGGCGCTCATGGCCGCGGGCAAAGATCTCGGCGTCGGGCCGTTCGGGCTGGAGGCCCAGCGCATCATGCGCCTCGAGAAGGGCCATTTCATCGTCGGTCAGGACACCGACGGTCTGACTCTGGGACCGAGCACCGGCCTGAGCCCGTTGATCAAGCTCGACAAGGACGACTTCGCCGGCAAGCCGGAGTTGGCGTGGGCCACCGAGCGCCGCCTGCCGGTGATCGTGGCCATCCAGCCCGACGACGCCGGTGTGGTGCCCGCCGAGGCCAGCCAGATCGTGCGGGGCGAGACCAACGAGATCCTGGGCCGGATCACCTCTTCGCGCCTGTCGCCCACCCTGGGCCGGTCGATCTGTCTGGGCCAGGTGGAGCCCGAGCTGGCCGCGGGCGGCACCAAGCTGACCGTGCTATTGACTTCCGGCGAGCGGATCAGCGCAACCGTGATGGACCATCACGCCCATTTCGATCCGGCAGGGGAGCGCCTCCGTGGCTGAGTCGCCCGCCTTCGAGAGCCCGGTGGTCAAGAGATACAAGGCGGCGACCGGCGCGCTCACACTGTCGGATGCCAGCGCCGCCACGAAGTGGCTGGTGCGAGGTCCGGAGGCCGGTGCGGTGGCCGACCGGCTCGGTGCATCGTTCGGCTCTTCTTGTGCAGCTGAGGGCGGTGCGCTCGTGCTGGGCTCGCGGCCCGGCGAGTGGATCGTGGTGGGCGTGCCCGGCGCGGTCGCCGAGACTGTGGCTGGCATCGACGGGCCCGAGCAGTCGGACTTCGTGACTGCCCTTGACTGGACCCACGGGCGGGCACTGTTCCGGGTGACCGGGGCCGACGCGCCCCGGATGCTCGAGAAGGTGTGCAGCCTCGACTGGTCCGACGCGATGACCCCTGATGGCGCGGTCACCTCCGCTTCGGTGGCCAAGGTCACCTGCGACATCGCCCGCAACGATGTCGACGCAAAGCCCTCCTACCTGATCTTCTGTGACCGCTCGTTCGGGCAGTACCTCTTCGATGCGCTCATCGATGCAGGCGACGAGTTCGGCCTGTCGGTCGCACCGGCCGACCCCTAGATTGCTTCTGACTGCAAAGACACATAGGCAGAACGAAGCCAACGGCGCCTTGAGCGCCTATCCTCTTGTCGCCGGGGCTCGCCGCTCCGGCGTCGTCCGGTCCGCTTCCGATCGCCGATGGAGACGCTAAGTGGTCGAGGTACCTGAGTATCTGCTCGAACGCTCGCGTCAGCGACGGGCCGAGCTGACCGGTGCCGACCCTGGCGACGGTGCGGCTACCGCTGACACTCCGTCGGCTGCGGCCGTGCCGACCGCGGCCGCGGCGCCCGCGCCGGTTGCGCCCGCGCCAATTGCCGCAGCCGCACCCCCGCCTCCGCCCGAGCCGGACCCGCCCTACGTTCAGGCCGCCCGGGCCCGTAAGCGCATGCCGTACTGGGCCGCATCGGTGATGGTGTTCCTGCCGATCTGGGCCATCTTCTACGTCGGCATGCTGGAACCGCCCGACTCCGATGAACTGGTGCTGGCCGACAACGGCGCCGCCGTGTACAGCACATGCGCCTCGTGTCACGGCGCCGACGGCTCGGGCACCGCCACCGGACGCCAGCTCAGCGACGGCGAGCTGCTGTTGACCTTCGGCTCGGCCCCCGGATTCGATGGCCTGGCCCATCACCTGTCGTGGGTGTATCTCGGCACGGCCGACACCAGGCGTCTCGGTCTCGACTTCTACGGCAACCCGGACCGCCCCGGCGGCCAGCGTGAGGTCGACAGCTTCGCCAGCGGTATGAGCGGCTTCTCCAACCTGAGCCTCGAGGATCTGGTGTCGGTGGTGTACTACGAGCGGGTCGTGCACGGCGGTCTGGATGCTGAGACGGCTGCGCATGAAGAGGAGATGCTGCTTGCTCTCGTCGCCGATGCGCCGACCTTCGAGACCGGCTCGCCCGACGAGATCAGCGCCCTGTTGACGGAGTCCGCTGAGGGCCACGGCATCGATCTCGCCGCCGGCGAGTAACCGGCCCGGCCGCCGCAGGCCCGCCCCAGGTGGTCTCAACCGACATCACGGCCACCGCCGAGTGGGCCGCGCTGACCCGCCACGTCGGTGAGCTGCAGGCGGGGCGCGTGGATCTGGCGGCGCTGTTCGAGGGCGACGCCGACCGGGCCGGGCGCTGCACTTCGACGGTCGGCGATCTGATTATCGACTGGTCGAGGCATCTCGTCACCGACGAAACGGTGGAACTGCTGGGAGCGCTGGCTGATCGAGCCGGTGTGGCTGAACGCATCGAGGCGATGGTGACGGGCGAACCGATCAATGTCACCGACGGCCGTGCTGTGCTGCACACCGCGCTACGGGCCCGGTCGGGTCACTCGGTGATGACGGGCGGGGTGGATGTGGCGCCCGTGATCGCTGCCGAGCATGAGCGGATGGGCGCCTTCGTTCGAGCCCTGGTCTCAGGTGAGCGGCGAACCGCTACGGGTCGCGGTGTTCGAGCGGTCGTGAACCTGGGGATCGGCGGCTCACAGCTTGGGCCGTCCATGGCGTTCGAGGCGCTGGCCGCATTTCGCTCAGGGGGTATCGAGTGCCGGTTCGTGTCCAACATCGACCCCGCTGCGCTCGCGGCGGCCCTTCACGGCCTCGATCCGGCCGAGACGCTGTTCGTGGTGGTCTCGAAGGGGTTCGCCACCGCGGAGACGCTGGCCAATGCCCGCGCCGCTCGGGCCTGGGCCGCTTCGGTGCTCGGCGATGTGGCGGCGCGCCGCCATTTCGTGGCGGTGACCGCCAACCGGGCTGCGGCCATCGAGTTCGGTATCGAGCCCGACGATGTGTTCGCCACTTGGGACTGGGTCGGGGGGCGCTTCTCGATGGCGTCAGCGGCGGGCCTGACCCTGATGACGGCCATCGGTGAGGAGAACTTCGAGGCGATGCTGTCGGGAATGCGGATTGTCGACGAGCATGTGGCTGCCGCGCCGGGGGCCAGTGTCCCGATGCTTCTGGGGCTGCTGTCGGTGTGGTACCGAAACTTCTGGGGCTTTCAGACGCGGGCGGTCGTGCCGTACTCGCAGAGGCTGCGGCTGTTCGGTGTGTGGTTGCAGCAGGTGATCATGGAGTCCAACGGCAAGCAGGTCCGCCTCGACGGCAGTCCGCTCAGTTGCGAGTCCGCCGAGGTGGTCTGGGGCGGAGTAGGTACCGACAGCCAGCACTCGTTCCACCAGTTGTTGCATCAGGGCACGACGGTGGTGCCCGTCGATTTCGTGGTGATGGCCCGCCCGGATCCTGATGTCGGTGGCGAGGGCGTGATCGAGCGACATGAGGCGTTGGTAGCCAACTGTTTCGCCCAGGCCGCCGCGCTGGCCTTCGGCACCCAGCCGGCCGACGGCGACCCCCATCGGGCATTGCCCGGCAACCGACCGTCGACGGTGGTGCTGGCGCCGTCGCTCACGCCGTCAGTGTTGGGCCAGCTGATCGCCCTCTACGAGCACCAAACGGTGGTGCAGGGGGCCGTGTGGGGCATCAACAGCTTCGACCAGTTCGGCGTCGAGCGGGGCAAGACCCTGGCCGATGCCATAGTCCAAGACCTGCGGTCCGGCCCCTCCGGTTCCGGCGCGTCCCACGACCCCTCCACCGAATCACTGCTAACCCACTACCACCGCCTGCAACAGCGGTAGCCAGCACGCTGTCGGGAGTCGTCGGCTGGCTCCGCGGTGGCATGTGGCCGTGTTCTGCACACCATGTCGCCCAAATGCGCCGCAAAGTGACAACTACCTATTCCAAATTGGCGGTTTGAGGTAATCCCGGCGGAGACAGGTCGATGCGCAGTCGTTCGATCAGGCGTGTGAGGTCTTCGTCGGGGAGGTTTGCGCCCAACCACTCCACCAGTTCCTCCTGGCGGGGCTGGCCGAAGGCGAGGCGATACGCAGCGAGTGTCTTGCGCAGACGCGGCAGGTTCGCGGCTTCTCGACTGAAGGGCAAGACCGGCACATGGCGTTCTATTCGGGCCTCTCCGTCAGGGAACACCCAGTAGGGCACCATCTCGTCGTCTGTCGCCTGCCGTTGCGCTGCGGCCATGCCGAAGAGGTCATCCCAAGGATCGGCGTCGCGAGCCACTCCGCCTGCCAGCAGGCGCGGGCCGTGGGTCGTGGCGACGTTGCGGCGGACAGCGTGGCCCTTGTAGCGGTGGACCCGGCCCTCGCGCTGCTCCAGGTCCACCGGGTTGGACGGCAGGTTCCAGTGTACGACCGCATGGCACCACAGATGGAAGTCCAAGCCCTCCTGCCCGATAGAGGTGGAGGTAAGCACGAAAGGCCAGAACGGCGAGTTGAACGCCCTGGAAACGGCCTCAATGCGAGCCTCGCCTCCCTCTTCGAGCCGCTGGTGCCCGAAGGCGACCGCGAACCGTGACCGCATCCGGTGTGGGACGAACTCGGTGCGGGCGCTCTCCGACGACTGGCCGGGAACCTCCACCCGGTACGCCGAGGTGCGCAGACTCAAGGAGTCCTCCATAGCGACGGCTATGCCGTCGACTGCATCCTGCCGCTGCTCTTCGGAGTCCGGTCTGAGATAACCGAGCCAGTCGCGCAGCACATGGCAGTGCTCGTCGAGGAGCGACTGCAGGTTGCCGTCGATGCAGTGCCCGACGACATCGTGCCAGTAGCGACCGACAGCCTCGCCTTCGTGGAGGTCGGACGCGTCGCGTCTGGCGCCGGCCACCAACGCGGTGACCTCTGGAGCGTTGAAGAAGCTCCGGAAGGCCTCGGCGACGTAGGCCGCATTCGTCAGAGTCCATTCGTGGGTGTCTGACAGTCCCGTGACTGTGCTGATCGTGCGCAGCGTGCATTGGGCCGGGCCGCCCACCGCTAGTTCGGCCATCACCTTCGTCAGGTCGCGGGGAGGCTGCCCCAGCACTTC
>JAJDZO010000409.1 GCA_022824605.1 Acidimicrobiia bacterium | reverse complement strand
GGCGCCCGCGATGGTGGCGAAGAAACCCGACAGTGCATCGGCCATGGCGATGTCGGCGTTGCCGGCCACCAACTGGCGGACGGCGTCGCCCGCACCGGCGCCGGGAAGCTGTTCGAGGTTCACTCCGGCCTCGGCGAAGTAGCCGTTCTCCTCGGCCACATACAGGTCGATGAAGTCGATGAACTTGCCGCCGCCCCAGGTGACCAGACGGATGTCGATCGGCTCGGGCGGAGCCGCCGGCTCGGGCTCCGGCTCAGGCTCGGGCTCGGGCTCGGGTTCGGCGGCGGGCTCAGGCTCCGGTTCGGGCTCAGCGGCTGGCTCCGGATCAGCCGCGGGCTCCGGTTCGGGTTCGGGATCAGCGGCGGGCTCGGGCGCCTCGGCGGGGGCCGCCGGGGCCGGCTCATCGTCGTCATCGTCGCCGCAGGCTGCGAACAGCATCGCTGCGGCCAACGGCACTGCCAGCCATCGCAATCGCCGCAGCCTGCTGCCTTGCTTCGTCGTATCGCTCATTTTGGATTCCCTCCCGTGACTAGACGGACAAACTCTATAGGAAATCATCAATCGGATGTCAACTCCGTGCCTTCGTGGCATGATGTCGGACTGTGAGTTCGTTCGAGAGGCCCAAGACCGCCCAGGAGGCCGTCCTCGCGGAGATCCGCGAGCAGCTCCTCGACGGCCGCCTGGCGCCCGGCGGGTCGATACGCCCCGATGCCCTGGGCGACGAGCTCGGCGTGTCGGCCGTGCCCGTGCGAGAAGCGCTGCGGATCCTCGAAGGCGAGGGCCACGTTCACTACCGGCCCCACCGCGGCTATGTGGTGGCGACCCTCGATGTGGCCGACCTCGTGGAGATCTACCGGATTCGGGAACTCCTCGAGACCGAGGCCGTGAGCAGAGCCATCCCGAGGCTGCGGGGCGAAGCGATCGCCCGGCTCCACGAGATCGTGCGCGAGATGGACGAAGTGCAAGACGATGTGATATCGCTGACCGCGGTCAACCGGCGGTTCCATTTCACCCTGTTCGAGGCGGCCGAGATGCCGCAGCTCGTTCGTGTGCTGCGGATCCTGTGGGACTCATCGGACCGCTACCGGCTCCGCTACCTGATGGCGCCCGAGAACCGCCAACTCGTGCACGACCAGCACCAGCGAATGATGCAGGCGTTGGCCGACGCAGACGTCGAGGCGTTCATCGCAGAGAGCCACAAGCATCACCAGCACGCGGTGGCGACGCTGGCAGAGGTCTTCGAGCCCGCGGCGTTGGAACCCGAGCAACGCTCCGCCTGAACCAGACCATCCTCGCGCCGACTCCCGCACCGACGCGATGCGAGAAGTGGGTACGCCCGCCTAACGACCCATCAGATCGATCTTGCGCTGCTCGATCTTGGTGCGCAGCGGTGGGAACACTTCCTCGGGGTCGATGTGAACTTCGAGCAACGCGGGGCCCTCCGACGACAGTGCCCACCCGAAGGCGTCGGCGAGATCGGCTTCATCGCCGACGGTGCGCGATGCGACTCCGAAGGCTCGCGCCACCGCGGCGAAGTCGATGGGGCCGAGGCGCACGAAATGGTCCTCGCCGTACATTCCCTCCGCCTGGTGTCGCAGGATGCCGAGGGCGCCGTCCACGAACACCACGGCCACCACCGGCAGGCCCTGGTCCTGAGCCACGACCAGTTCTCCCATGGTGTGCACGAAGCCCCCGTCGCCCGAGATCGAGACGGTGGCCGTGCCGGGCAACGCGGCCGCCGCCCCGATGGCTGCCGGCAGGCTGAATCCCATGGCGTCGAACTCGCACGACTGCAGCAGGCCTTCGGGCCGGTTGACGTCGAGTTGCTCGCACACCCACAGGCGGTGGTTGCCGATGTCGGCGGACACCACCGTTCCTTGCGGCATCGCCTGGTTGAGCGCGGCGATCACCGAGGCTGCGCTCAGGCCGCGGGCAGCGTCGTTCTGTGGCGGGGTCCGGACCGGCCTGGCGGTGAACCAGGGCTCACGCTGAGCGAGCCGCCCGGCCGCCACCTCCAGGACCGCGCCGGCGTTGGCGACGATGCCTTGGTCCACCCGGTAGACCCGGTTGATCTGCGACGGGTCGGCGTCGATCTGCACCAGCCGCGCTCCGTCAGCGAACAGGTCTCGGCGCCATCCGAAGGTGGTCTGCTCACCGAGCGCGCAGCCTGCGATCAGCACCAGGTCGGCCGAAGCGACCGCCTCGCGAGCAGTGGATGTGCCGTAGAAGCCGAGCATGCCGACACTGCGGGCATGGCCGGTACCGATGGCGCCGATGCCGGAACGGCTGGTGGCCACCGGCGCACCGAGCCACTCAGCCAGCGCCACGAGCGCCGCACTTCCAGCACTGCGGAGCACTCCATGGCCGGCCAGAACCGCCGGCCTCAGTGAGCGTTCCAGGTGGGCGACCAGCTCGTCGATCGTGGATGGGTTGGGCATGGCGGCGACCTCGGGGCAGGGAGGCACCGGTTCGACCGGAGTTGCGGAGTCCGCCTGAAGGTTCTGGGGCAGGGCGACGTGCACCGGGCCTGGTCGCCCGGACGCGGCCAGCTGCAAGCCGGTGGCGATGAGGTTGGGCACCTCGTCGAGCGAGGCCGCCTGCACGGATCGCTTGCAGAACGGTGCGAACAGGCCGACGTTGTCGCAGTGCTGAAGGATGTTGCGATGGACGTAGCGCCGGTCGACCTGTGCGGTGAGAACCAGCAGCGGGATGGAGTCGGCCTGAGCGTTGGCGACTGCGGTGACCAGGTTGGTGGCGCCGGGTCCGGGGGCACCCGACAGCACCACGCCGGGCTCGCCTGTGGCCAGCGCGTAGCCCGAGGCCATGTATCCGGCGCCCTGTTCGTGGCGGGCTGCGATCACTCTGGGCGCGCCGCGGCGGCCCAGTTCGTGATATGTCGGCAGGAAGTGCCCTCCCGCCACCGTGAACACGACACTGACACCCGCGGCGTTTAGGGCTTCCGTGATGAGCCGACGTCCTAACAGGTCGCCTGAGGCATCAGACATTGGGTCTCCATCTCTGCAACGGCAACAACATCTTATCGTCGATCAAATACAGGAATCCATGAGAGGTACAGCGGGCCAGAGCATGTAACCGATTCGATACACTGCCCCCACATGACACCCGCAGCATCCGCATCCTCCAACTCAAGCGCCCCGACCGTGGTTCTGACCATGGACGGAGTCATCGCCAACTGGGTGAAGGGCCTGCGAGCCCATGTGGCTGCCCGGCTCGCGGTCGCCGATCGACAGTTGCCGCTGAACGTCTCGTGGGATCTCTCGGAATGGGGCGTGGACAACCCGGCGGCCGTGATCCGCGACTTCCTGCTGTCTCCGATGTCGGGACGGCTGAAGCTCGTCGAAGGCGCCGAGGCTGGAATCGCCCGGCTGCAGTCAGCCGGCTTCAAGGTGCTGGCCGCCACCCGACGCGACCGCATGGTCGGCAACAATCCCGACGACCAGTCGAAGACCCGAGAGATCACCCGCCAGTGGCTCGCCGGTGAGCCTCAGCTGGGTATCAGCGAAGACGACATGGTGTTCACCGAGGATCCCGTCGGGCTAGACGCCGATGTCTGGGTGGATGATGCCCCCCGACGAGTGAAGCGCCTCGTGGAAGCGGACAAGGCGGTGTGGGTGCTGCCGCAGCCGTGGAACCGTCCGGTGGTGCAGCATCCCGGGGTGCATGTGCTGTTCGACGGTTGGAGCTCGGTCGACGACCTGATCGCAACGCACGCCAACTGACACCGCGGATCCACCGCAACGCCCTGTAGGTCGGCACTCGAAGACCTGTTCTCGACGCGCTCCAGTTGACCGTGCCGCACGGCAGGTCGGTGAGCGCTGTCACACCTGCCTCCCATAATCGCGGCGAGCGTTGATCGCTCGCCTCGCAGCCCGGGACAACGGGCCGCCTCCACTCCACAAAGTGAAAGGCCTCCCGTCCCATGCACGCCGATAATCGGATCCTCCCCTATTCCTTCCGGCACGGCCGTTCCCTGCGGCCCGCTGACGACCGCTCGGCGCAGCCCATGCACCTGTGCGGCCCCGCACGGTCGCCGGTATCAGCCCGCTCCAGCCGGTCGGTCCCCGAGCAACTGTTGTTGGAACTCGCGTCGAGCGCGCTGGAGTTGCCCGAGGGCAGCGCCATGCTGGCCGCCGACACCGCAGCGAGGATCCCGGTTGATCCCCCGTACCGGGGCGGCCTGGCCATCGTCGGGCTCGAATGCCCGTCCGCGACGCTGGCGGTGGCCGCCACTTCGCGCTGCGAAACGCAGCGGCCCGACGGTGGCCGGCGCAGAGGCGTGTTGGCGTGGTCGGTTGATCGGCAGGGCTATTCGCTGGCGCTGTTCCGCGAACACGGCACGCGCCATGACGAGATCCTGTCCACTGTCGCGGGCAGGCTGGCCGACTGCGGTCTGCGCGCCCTGGGGCAGCCCACGCCCCGCTGCTACTCCCCTACGGTGTGGTTCCCCGACGGTGTGTTCCTGCAGCGTGTAGCGAGGCTGCTGGAACGACGGGGCGCGGCGTGCTCACGCCGTCGACTGACGTGGGACCGCGTCTCGCGGCTGTACCCGCTCAATGTCGTCGACCAGCCGCTTCCTGCCTGGGCTGTGCGGCATCTGAGGCAGGACTTCAACGACGCCAACACATGGTCGTCGCTGCGCCTCAGAGTCGTCGAGCAATCCGTCGACGCCCCGTCGATCCTGGCGGGCCTCACTCCACCCGTCGCCGCCTGGCTCGACGACGGTTCGTTCGCTCGTTGGGTGCTGAGCCGGGTGTCGGAGGCTCCCCGCGCATTGGAGTGGCTGCGTGAACGCCTAGACGACCACCTGGCCGATGATCTCTCGGTCGCTCTGGGAGACGTGCACCAACCGGCCGCAGCAACCCGATGAAGCTCCCGCGGCATTCCTCCGAATCCGGCCCTTGCGGGGCGGATCGGGCCTCGGGGCGCGCCGTTATGATGGCCGGTCGTGACTGGGCCGAGACCAAGCGGCGGTGGTATCGCTCGGCGCCGTCTGCTGCTGGCACTGGGGTTCGGAGCCACCAACGTTGCCGTGCTCCGCCGGATGGGTGCCAACGACACCGGCGAAGCGGAGCCGACGCCCAGCCCGGGACCAGCCTCTGGCGCATCGGCAACCTCCACCCCGGCAAGCTCAACCACGGTCAGCGTCGTCGCAGAACCACCACCGCCCGGCGAACCCCCGGAGATCCCCGTTCTGGACGACGCTTTGGCCCAGAGCATCGATCAGTCCTTCGACGTGGCCATCGTCGGGGGGCGTGTGATCGACCCCGCTTCGGGATTCGACGCGGTAGCCGACATCGGCATCAGCGGCTCGACGGTGGCCGCCATGTCCGTCGATCCAGAAGCACCTGCGTTGCAGGCGGCCACGACCATCGACGCGGCCGGCCTGGTGGTGTCGCCCGGTTTCATCGACATCCTGTCGTACAGCCCCAACGGCTACGGCGAGTGGTACAAGCTGGCCGACGGCGTGACCACGAACCTCGGGATGCACGGCCTCGACAACCGCGCCGTCGACTGGTTCGCGGCCCACCCCGACGGCAGTTCCCCGGTGCATTTCGGAGGCGCCTACGACAACGCCTGGGTGCGCCAGGTGCGCGGGCTCGATCCCTACGACACGGCGTCGGGCAGCTCGCTGCAAGCCATGCTCGACGACGCCCGCGCCGATCTGCGCAACGGCTTCGTGGGCCTGCACATGCAGCCCGAGTACACGCCCGGCACCACCGCCGACGATCTGCTCGCGCACGCCGCGGTCGCCGCCGATGCCCGCGTTCCGCTGTGCGTTCACGCCCGCTACTCCGACAACCTCCCGCCCGGCACCAACCTTCAGGCCATCAGCGAGCTCGTCGGCGCGGCCCGCGAGACCGGTGCCCATATCCACGTCGAGCACATCAACTCGACGGGGGGCACCGGGGTGATGGCCGAGGCGCTGGGACGCATCCGCGACGCGATCGGCGAGGGGCTGTCGATGACAGCCTGCATCTACCCCTACGAGTTCTGGGCCACCTACTTGAAGTCGGCCCGCTTCCACGACTGGCAGGAGAAGTACCGCATCGGCTACGGCGATCTGCAGGTGGCGGGAACGTCGCAGCGGCTGACCGAGCAGACCTTCGCCGACGCTTACGCGGCCAACGCGCTCACCGCCGCGTTCGCGATGTCGCCGACCGACATCGAACTGCCGCTGCGAAGCGACTTCGTGATGGTCGGCAGTGACGCCATCCTTGAGCGGGCCCACAACAACCATCCCCGCTCCACCGGATGCTTCAGCCGCGTGCTCGGTCACTACGTGCGCGAGCGCGGCGTGATCGACCTGACGACCGCGCTCTCAAAGATGACGATCCAACCGGCCCGCCTGCTTGAAGGCCGGTGCCCGGCGCTGCAACGCAAGGGCCGGCTCGGCGTCGGCGCCGACGCCGACATCACCGTGTTCGACCCGGCGACCGTCATCGACCGATCCACCATCGCTGATCCGGCCCAGGAGTCCGCCGGCATCCAATGGGTGCTGGTGGAGGGCCACGTGGCCCGCACACCCGACGGCTTCACCGGGTCGCCGCCCGCGGGCCGCGGCCTGCGATCCGACATCGGCTCGGCCTGATCCGCCCGAGACCCGTCATGCCGACTCGATCACCGTTGCCGTGGGACGCGGATTCGCCTCGCCGGCGATCCGCAGGCCGCAGGTTCGTCATGGCGACTCGATCACCGCTGGAGCGAGCCGTGGCCTGGCTGCTGTTCGGCCTGCTCGTGAGTGGTGCGGTGGCCTCGATCGCGCTCGACTCCGACGACAACGACAACACCGACCCAAAAGATCCGGCTGAGACGTCGTCACCGCCTGACGGCGACGCCTCGAACGCCTCCGAAGTGGCCGCAGGGGACGCAGCCACCGCTGAGACCGACGACGGACCCTCGTCGTTCACGATCGCCGCCACCGGCGATCTGCTCATCCACGAGTCGGTGGCTGACGCGGCCCGCACCGTCGACGGCTGGGACTTCAGATCGATGTTCGACCGGGTCGCTCCGATCCTTGGCGAAGCCGATCTGGCGGTGTGCCATGTGGAGACCCCGATGTCGCCCAACAACTCGCGCCTGTCGTACTACCCGGCGTTCGTGGTGCCCAGAGAATTGGCCGACGCCATTGCCTATGCCGGCTACGACACCTGCTCGCTGGCCTCCAACCACGCCACCGACGGCGCGCCCGACGGGATCGTGGGCACCGTCGGCGGCCTCGACCGGGTGGGGGTGGCCCACGCCGGGATGGCGCTGTCGCCGCAAGCCCGCGACCAGGTGACGCTGATCGAGGCCGGCGACGCCACCGTCGCCCACCTGTCGTACACCTACGGATTCAACAACGGCGAACTCGACGCCGACGAAGCCCACCTGTCCAACGTGATCGACGAGGCGACCATCCTCGACGAGGCCCGGCGGGCACGCGCCGCGGGCGCGGACTTCGTGGTGCTGTCGATGCACTGGGGCACCAACTACATGAGCGAACTCGACGAGATGCAGATCGAGCTGGGACCGCGGCTGCTGGCCTCCCCCCATGTGGACCTGATCCTGGGCCATCACGCCCATGTCGTGCAGGCGGTGGGCGAGATCGGCGGCGAGTACCTCGTGTACGGGCTGGGGAACTTCCTGTCGAACCAGTCGCCGGAGTCCTGCACCGAATGCCCGCCGGCCACCACCGACGGCGTGATCGTTCATCTCACGGTGACCGAGGACGCCGCCGCGGGCCGGTGGGCGGTCACCGAGATCGCCCACACGCCCACCTGGGTGGACCGGTCCAACTTCGAGATCGTCGACGTGCTGCGCGACACCAGCCGCGATCCGGTGCTGCTCCAGGACTCCGCTCAACGCACCGCTTCCGCTCTCGAGGTGCTGGGCACCGCGGTGGAGGCACGTTAGAGGCCGAGCGAATAGGCGAACGGGCGTGCTCTAGCCCTGCCGGAATCGGGCTCCGAAGCGGTACAATCGGTGGAGTGAGCTTCAAGGTCGGTGATCGGGTGGTCTACCCGCATCACGGCGCTGCTGAGATAGTGAAGCTCGAGAAGCGCACCACCTTCGGGGAGGAACAGGACTATCTCGTGCTGCAGATGACGCACGGCGAGATGACGGTGGCCGTGCCCGCCGACCGGGCCGAGGACGTCGGGATGCGCTGGCCCATCAGCACCGAGGACGTGGACGACCTGTTCGAGGTGTTGGCCCGCCGAGACGTGCGAGAGCCGGCCAACTGGTCGCGGCGCTACAAGAACCACCAGGAGAAGCTCAAGTCGGGCGACGTGTACCAGGTGGCCGAAGTGGTGCGGAACCTGGCCCTGCGGGAGCGGGCCAAGGGGCTGTCAGCCGGTGAGAAGACCCTCTACAACACGGCCCGCAGCGTGCTGGTGTCGGAGTTGTCGTTCGCGTTGGATGTGAGCGAGGACGAGGCCTCCGACCGCGTCGACGTCGTTCTGGAGTAGCGCAGCATTCTCGATTGACGCATCGTTCTTGGTTGACGCATCGTTCTGAAGCAGCTCAGCCCGGCACAGCGGCGTTCAGCGAACCAGTCCGCCTCCGTCGACGATCAGCGACTGGCCGTTGACCATTCCGGCTGCGTCGGAGGCCAGCCACACCGCCGTCTCGGCCACTTCGTCGGCGGTGAGCATCCGGCCGCCGATGTTGGTGGCTGCGATCAACTTGGCGATGTCGGCGTTGTCGCCGATGAAGCGCCGGATCATGGGCGTGTCGGTCGATCCCGGCAGCACGGCATTGACCCGGATTCCCCGGCGGGCGTACTCCTGTGCGGCTGCCTTGGTCAACCCGACCACACCGTGTTTGGCCGCGGTGTAGTGGGGCTGGCCCGGCGCGGCCACCACCCCGGCCCCCGAGGAGGTGTTGACGATTGCGCCGCCGCCCTGCGCGGCCATGTGGCGCAGCTCGTGCTTCATGCACAGGAACACGCTGGTCAGGTTGACGGCGATCATGCGGTCCCAGCGGGTGAGGTCGAGTTGGTCGAACTCCGACATGGCGTCGGAGATCCCGGCGTTGTTGAAGGCGACATCGAGTCGGCGGTGCCGGTCGACGATCCCGTCCACCATCGCGGCCACGGCAGCCTCGTCGGTGACGTCCACCGCCACCGCCGTTGCCTGCGACCGTGTTGCGTCGGCGTCGATGGCCTCCGCGGTGGCCCGTGCGCCGTCGCCGTCAATGTCGGCCACCACCACATGGGCGGCACCCTGCACAGCGAACTGTCGGGCCGCGGCCTGCCCGATCCCGCCCGCGGCCCCGGTGACCAGAACCACCTTGTCGAGCGCGAGGCCGCTCACCGATGCCACGGGCGCCTGCTGCGTCAGAGACGCTCGATGATGGTGACGTTGGCTTGGCCCCCGCCCTCACACATCGTCTGGAAACCCCAGCGTCCGCCGGTGCGCTCCAGTTCGTGCAGCAGGGTGGTCATCAACTTGGCGCCGGTGCAGCCCAGCGGATGGCCCAACGCGATGGCGCCGCCGTTGACGTTGACCTTGGCGTGGGGAATGTCGTGCTCGTGCATCCACGCCAGCGGCACCGGCGCGAACGCCTCGTTGCACTCGAACAGGTCGAAGTCGTCGATGGCCATGCCGGTGCGCTCCAGGGCGTAGGCGGTGGCCGGGATCGGTCCGGTCAGCATGTAGATCGGGTCGTCGCCGCGCACCGACATGTGATGGATCCGAGCACGCGGCGTCAGGCCGTGCTCGTCGAGGGCCCGTTCGGAGGCCAGCAGCAACGCGGCCGCCCCGTCGCTGATCTGGCTGGACACCGCCGCGGTGAGGCGCCCGCCCTCGATGAGGGCCGGCAGCGACTGCATCCTCTCCAGCGACGTGTCACGGCGGGGACCCTCGTCGGTGCTGACACCGGCGACAGGCTCGATCTCGGCATCGAAGCGTCCCTCGTCGATGGCTTGCACGGCCCGGCGGTGGCTCTCCAGGGCGTAGGCCTCCAGGTCGTCGCGGCTGAGATCCCATTTCTCGGCGATCATCTCCGCGCCCCGGAACTGCGACACCTCACCGGTGCCGTAGCGCTGCACCCACCCTTGCGAGTCGGTGAAGGGGCCAGGCAGACCCAGAACCTCAGCGGCCGCGCCGGAGCTGCCCATGGGCACCAGCGACATGTTCTGCACCCCTCCGGCCACGACCAGGTCGTTGACGCCGGCCATCACGCCCATCGCCGCGAAGCTGACCGCCTGCTGGCCCGATCCGCACTGTCGGTCCACGGTGACACCGGGCACGGCCTCGGGAAGTCCCGCAGCCAGCCAGCAGGTGCGTGCGATGTCGCCCGCGTTGGGGCCCACGTTGTCGACGTTGCCGAAGATCACGTCCTCAACGGCTTGAGGGTCGACTCCGGTGCGTCGCAGCAGCGCCTTGATGGCCGCCGCTCCCAGATCGGCTGGATGCACCTGCGCCAGCCCGCCGCCACGACGGCCCGTCGGTGTGCGTACTGCGTCGACTATGTATGCCTCACTCATCGTGGTTCCCCATTCTTTCGAGCGCTACCGAGGTTATGGCCGGATTGCGGCCCACGGGTGCGCAGAGGGTAACAATCCGACCGGCATCGACCGTCCGGGCGCCCGCCATCGGACCAGCTTCACCG
>JAJDZO010000281.1 GCA_022824605.1 Acidimicrobiia bacterium | reverse complement strand
CAGGTTCTTGCGCGGCTCCATCGTTCCCACCCAGAGCACGAACGCCTCGGGAAGCCCGAACCGCTGACGCGCCGCGGCGACGGCATCGGCGCTAGCTCTGGCCGCCGCCGTTCCGAGCGGCGCCACTCGAATCCGCTGCGGGTCGATCCCGTGCTCTGCCAGGCCCGTCGCGGTGGCCTGCGACGGTGCGATCACGACGGCGGCATGCGACCTGATCAGCCCGAACGCCCGGGTCGCGAACCGTGCACCGCGGGGAGTGAACCACTCGGGGTGTCTCAGATAGGCCACATCGTTGACGGTGGCGACGAGCCGAGCCCTGCCGGCCGGCGGCACAGCGCCTCCGGTGGCGTGAACGACGTCGACCCTGCCGGTGACCAACTCGACTGGGGGAGTCCTCAGGTAGTGCCAGGCGTCGTACAGCACGCGGCGGGGCAGCGGGACCTGCCGCACGTCGAAGAGCGGCCTGAGATCGTCGGGCGGGGGCCGTCGATGGCGAGCTGCGACGCCCACCAGGTCCACTCCCTCAAGGCCGTTCACGGCGTCGAGCGTGCGGACGGCCGCCACGGCCGTGCCTCCCGGAATCCGGTGCCAGCATTGCTCCACAGCAGCAGCCACCCGGATCACCTGTCGAGTCTGTCACGTCCGCGGCGAGCAACGCGCTATTTTCTGACTGCCATGACAGGCACTGATTTCACCTCCGGCCGGGTATTGGTTACCGGCGGCACGGGCTTCCTCGGACGTGCCGTTTTGGCCGCCCTGCGGCGTCGGGGAGTGCATGACGTGATCGCTCCGTCCAGCGGCCAGGTAGACCTGCTCGACGCCGAGGCCGCCCGAATCTCCGTGGAGCGGGCCTCGCCGCACACCGTGATTCACCTGGCTGCCCGGGTGGGTGGCATCGGCGCGAACATGGCCCGACCCGCGGACCTGTATTTGCAGAACATGCTGCTGGGCATCAACGTGATCGAGGCGGCCCGAGCCGCCGGCGTGGCGAAGACGGTGGTCGTCGGCACGATCTGCTCCTACCCCAAACACACACCTGTGCCCTTTCGGGAAGAGTCGCTGTGGAACGGCTACCCCGAGGAGACGAACGCCCCCTACGGCGTAGCCAAGCTGGCGCAGCTGGTGCACTTGCAGGCCAACCGGGCCCAGCACGGCCAGCGCAGCGCATACCTGATGCCGACCAACCTCTACGGCCCCGGCGACAAGTTCCATCCCGACGTGAGCCACGTGATTCCGGCGCTGATCCGCAAGTGCGTGGTCGCCCAGGAGACGGGCGCCGACCGCATAGAGGTGTGGGGATCGGGAACGGCTAGCCGGGAGTTCCTCTACGTCGACGACGCCGCCGAAGGAATCGTGGCCGCGGCCGAGCATTACGAGGGCGATCTGCCGGTAAACCTTGGTGCGGCACAGGAAGTGACCATCGCCGAGCTGGTGGAGGTCATTGCCGGCCTGTGCGGTTTTGAGGGGCGCATCCAATGGGACGCATCCCGCCCTGACGGCCAGCCCCGCCGCTCGGTGGACGCGACCCGCGCCCGCGATCTGTTCGGATTCCGCGCCCGCACCGACTTCCGTACAGGTCTGGCCCGGACCGTGGAGTGGTACCGGTCACACCGCGGCGAGGCAGAATCGCGGCGCACGTAGCGGCCCGGCGGATAGACCGACGGACAGTACGCTTGCCATCCGTGCCGGACCGACAGAAGGTGGCTTTGCGGCGCACCTGGCCGCAGCGCTTGGTGGTCCTCGCCACCCTGGTGGTGATCGTCTCTGCGGTGGCGTCAGCCGAGACTGTGAACTACGTCGAGGAACTCTGGGAAGAGTACGAACCGGTGCAGATTCCCAACACCGTCCAGTACGGCCGCGAACTGCTTCGTACCGACACCGAACCGGGCGAACCTGTCAATTTCCTGGTGGTCGGCACCGACAGCAGCATCGGTGCTCAACCGAGCGCGGGGGCCGACGGCGCCGGCGGCGTCGCGTCGGGTGGGAGGGCGCTTGCCGATGTCATCATGCTGGTGCGCCTGGACCCTGCGGCCAAGTCGGCATGGGTTCTGTCCATCCCGCGGGACCTGTGGGCCGAGATCCCGGGCGCGCAGGACCACAAGATCAACTCCGCCCTGCTCATAGGCGGCGCGCCATTGCTCATCGACACCGTCAGGTCGATGTTCGCGGTTGAGATCAATCACTATGTCGAGATGGATTTCGCGGCGTTTGAGCAGGTGGTGGACACACTCGGGGGTGTTCCCGTCTGGTTCCCCCATCCGGTCCGTGACCGCAGACTGGCCTTCTACATCGAGACGCCGGGCTGTCATGTGCTCGACGGCGAGCAGGCGCTCCACTATGTGCGGAGCCGCAACTACACCGAGTTCATCGACGGCAGGTGGCGGGTCACCGGCGGCGACGACTTCTCCCGGATCGCTCGCCAGCAGGACTTCATGGTGCTCGCCCTGGACCGGGCCATCAGTCGGGGGGCCCGCAATCCCACCACCATCGTCGGAATGATCAACGCGGGGGCCGCCTTCGTGGCCTTCGACGAGGATCTCACCCTGGGCGAACTGGTGTCGCTGGCCCAGGACTTCTCCGACTTCAGCGCCGACAACCTGCAGCGGGAGAGCCTTGAGGTCTACACGTTGTTCTGGCCCGACGGTCGCTACAAGGGCGAGGCCGCGTACACGCGGGCCAACGAGTCGGTCCTCGACGTGTTCCGCGGGGTGACCGACTCTGCGAGTCCCTCGGAGGTGTCGCTGCGGGTCGCGGGCTTCAACGAGTTCAAGCGCGCCGACGCGGCGGCGGCCCTAGCCGGTGAGGGTTTCCGGGTTGTCGAGTCTCTCGCGTCTACGGCCATTCCCGAGACAGTGGTGATGCACGGACCCGATCACGCCGACGCCGCCATGACGGTGGCCCGCTACCTCGATCCCGTGCCGTATGTGGTGGCCGACACCGATGTCGAGGGCGTAGTTGTGGTGCTCGGCGCCGATTACCGCGGCGTGCTGTTCCTCGCTCAAGAGCCCACGAGCGTGGTGCGTGAGCGGGTCGAGGCCCGCGGCCGTCCGCCGGTCGTGCCCGACCCGGCTGCTGATTTCGGCCCTGCGACATCGAACGCGGCCGCCCGAGCCGCGTCAGGAGTCGGGGGCGAGGGAGTTGCGGTCACTCTGGGCTCGTCCGCGGTCGGGGGCGCGGTGGACACCGGCGCGCTGGCCGTCACCTGGACGGGATTCGATGGCGCCTTCGTCGCCGCCCAGTCGAGTGAAGCCGATCCCGTGCCGCGGGCCATCCAGGGCCGCCCACCCGCTGGAGAGTCCTGTGGCTGATCCTGAGGCATCGGCGACGGCGGGCGGCGCGGGGCGGTTGGCCGCCGCGGCGGTGGTTGTGGTGGGGGCGGGATACGTCGGTCTCACCACGGCGGCGTGCCTGGCTCGGCTGGGTCACCGCGTCGTGTGCACCGACATCGACGGTCCTCGGATCGCGGGGCTGCAGCGCGGACAGACGCCCATCCGCGAACCCGGGCTCGATGAACTCGTGGCCGACGGGCTCGACTCCGGTGACCTCTCCTTCGCGTGCGGTTCGGCTGAGGCCGCGTCGAGCGCCGACTTCGTGTTCCTGTGCGTGCCCACACCGACCGGCCCCGACGGTGGCAGCGACCTGCGCTTCCTGAAGGCCGCAGCCGCTGAGGTGGGTGAGCATCTGCGGCCGGGGACGGTGCTGGTCAACAAGTCGACCGCTCCCGCGGGCACCACTCAGATCCTGGCCCAGGCGATCGGCCGAGACGACGTCGCGGTTGCGTCCAATCCTGAGTTCCTGCGGCAGGGATCGGCGGTCGGTGACTTCCTCAGTCCCGACCGTGTGGTGGTGGGCGCGGCCGACAGGGCGGTGGCCGAACGGGTCGCCGGCCTCTACGCCGGCCTCGACACCCCCGTACTCATTACCGATCCGGCCTCCGCGGAGACCGTGAAGTACGTGGCCAATGCCTTTTTGGCCATGAAGCTCTCGTACGCCAACGCGGTGGCCGCGTTGTGCGAAGCGGTGAGCGCCGACGTCGACGACGTGCTCGAGGGCATGGGTCACGACCGTCGTATAGGCCGCAACTACCTGAGTCCCGGGCCGGGATGGGGAGGCTCGTGTCTGCCCAAGGACACCCGCGCCCTGGTCGAAGCGGCATCGGTGGCCGGTTACGACTTCGCGTTGCTGCGCGGTGTGGTGGACGCCAACGAGGCGCAGTTCGCCAGGATTGTGGGCAAGGTCGCAGCCCGGGTGCCGTTGCCAGGAGCCCGCATCGCGCTGCTCGGGCTGGCCTTCAAGGCCGGCACCGACGACACGCGCGACTCGCCTGCGGTGGAGATCGCCCGCAGACTCGTCGAGGCCGGGGCGACGGTTCGTGCCTACGACCCGGCGGTCCCGGTCGGCGCGAAGACCGTCGGGGACGGTGTTGTGGTGACCGCCGACGCCTATTCGGCCTGCGAGGGCGCCGGCGCGCTGGTGGTGGCCACCGAGTGGCCCGAGTTCAGAGAACTCGACTTCGATCGCGTCGCCAATGTCATGGACGGACTGCATGTGATCGACGCTCGCAACCTGCTCGACCGTCAAGATCTGGAGCGTCGCGGCTTCACCTACAGCGGCGTCGGCAGGTGAGCACAGCCTGCTGCCGGGTCGATCCGCGCCGGCCGGTTGAGCCGATAGCGTGACCGGCCGTGGCCAAGTCGAATCCATCGAAGAAAGTCCAGCGCGCCGCCCGAACGACCGCCTCGTCGAAGGGCCCCCGCGAACGCCGCGAGCTCGGCTTCCCGCTGGCCCTGGTGGTGGTGGTGATCCTCGGGGTGGCCCTGGTGGCCTTCGCCCGGTCGTCACGCTCTCCGGCGGCGTCGCCGAGGGTCGGCAACGACCACTGGCACTCGGCCTACGCGATCTACGACTGCGACCGGTTCCTGCCCGCGTTCACCAGCTCCGCCGATCCCGACGGCATCCACTCCCATCAAGACGGCGTGGTGCACATCCACCCGTGGAACAGCTCCGCCGCAGGGGATCGGGCCGACCTCGACGTTTTCTTCGAGGCGATGGGCGCGAGGATCACCGACGACGAGATCAGCGGTCCCGGGATCGGGGTGCTGGAGGCCGGGTCTGACTGCAACGGCGAGCCGACGGTGATCAAGGCCGTGCGGTTCACCCGAATCGACCTGGACGCCGACGATGCCGGTTCCGACGAACCTGTCAATGCGTTGGGGGAGCTCTACGAAGCGACCGACACCTACACCGACGACTTCGGCGATGTTCGCCTGCTGGGAGACCTGGAGGCGTTCACGTTCGCTCGTGTGCCGGTCGGGGCCGAGATCCCGCTACCGCCCGAGGACCGGCTCCAGACCGCCCTGGCTGCGTCGGCGGGGAACCTGATCTCCAGCGGGCCGCTCACCGACCTCGATCCCACCGACGCGCCGCCCGAGGGATAGAGACCGGGGCGGGGCGCCGGGGTGCAGGCGATCCTGCTCGTCGGAGGTTTCGGGACTCGGCTGCGTCCTCTCACGCTGACCACCCCCAAGCAGATGCTGCCGGTGCTGCACCGGCCGATGATCGAGCATGTCGTGTGTGCTCTGGGCGCCCATGGGGTGGACCGGGTGGTGCTGGCTCTCGGCTACCACGACGAAGCCTTCCGGGCCGCCTACCCCGATGGCCGGTGTGCGGGCGTGGATCTGAGTTGGGTGGTGGAGCCCGAGCCGCTCGACACCGCGGGCGCGATCCGCTTCGCCTACACCGAATCGGGCATGGAATCCTCAGAAGGCACATTTCTGGTGGCCAACGGCGACGTGATCACCGACCTCGACGTGGGCGAGATGCTGCAACTGCATCGCACGTCCAGGGCCGAGGCGACGATCCACCTCATCGAGGTGGAGGATCCTTCCCGCTACGGGGTGGTGGTCACCGACTCTGACGGACGTGTCGGCGCCTTCGTGGAGAAACCGCAGCCGCCCGCGCCGAGCAATTGGATCAACGCGGGCACCTACCTGATGGAGCCTTCGGTGATCGGGCGTATCGACGCCGGACGGCGAGTGTCGGTGGAGCGCGAGATCTTCCCGGCCGTGGCTGAGGATCGCAGCTTGTGGGCCCTGCGCCGCAACACGTACTGGATCGACGCCGGCACCCCCCAGACCTACCTGCGGGCTCAACTCGATCTACTAGACGGTCTGTCGTCGGCGGGTGTGTCGTCGGCGGGTGTGTCGTCGGAGAGGGTGCTGTCGGGCGTGTCGTCCGCAGGTGTTTCGCCCGCAGGGGTTCCGGCGGGTGTGTCGCCGGAGGCTTCGATCGATCCTGCAGCGGTGATAGAGCGCAGTGTGGTGATGGCGGGAGCGGTCGTGGGCACGGACTCGGTTGTGCGGGGTTCCGCGGTGCATGCGGGCGCGGTGATCGAACCGGGCGCAGTGGTGCTCGACTCGGTTGTGGGATCGGGTGCGACTGTCGGTCGGGGCGCCCGGGTGACCGACGGCACGCTGGTGGGCGCACGCTTCGAGGTGGCGCCGGGGGTGACCCTGTCGGGAGCCCGAGTGCCTGGGGCGGCCTGATGGCGACGCTGGTCACCGGCGGCGCCGGCTACATCGGCAGCCACACCACCGTGGCACTGCACGACGCAGGCCGCGAGGTGGTGGTCCTGGACGACTTCTCCAACGCCTCGCGGCGAGTGATCGACGCGATCCGCAGCCTCACCGGCTCCGATCTGGTGGTCGTGGAGGGCGATGCCGGCGATCCGGGTGTGCTGGAGCCGGTGTTCGCCCGGTATCGGATCGACTCGGTGGTGCATTTCGCCGCCCGCAAGAGCGTGTCGGAATCGGTGGCCGATCCGTTGGGCTACTACCGCGCCAACCTCGGATCGGTGATCGCACTGGCCGCCGCGGTCGTCGACCGGGGCGTTGGCCGGGTGGTGTTCAGTTCCTCGGCCGCCGTCTACGGGGCAACGTCGACGCTGCCGGTCACCGAGGACTCGCCGACTGCGCCCGAGAGTCCCTACGGTGCCACCAAGTTGATGGGCGAGCGCATCCTGGCCGACGCGGCGGCGGCGTCACAGATGACCGCGGTGATGCTGCGCTACTTCAACCCGGTCGGTGCTCATCCGTCGGGACTGATCGGTGAGGATCCCTCCGGCGAGCCGTCCAACCTCGTGCCACGGATCATGCAGGTCGCCTCCGGCCGCCGAGACCGGCTTGAGGTGTTCGGGGGCGACTACTCCACCGTTGACGGCACCGCAGTGCGGGACTACGTGCATGTCATGGACCTCGCCGAGGGTCATGTGAGCGCGCTGGAGGCCGATCTGACCCCAGAGAGCAGCCGCATCTACAACCTGGGCACCGGTGCAGGCACCACCGTGCTACAGATGCTGGCCGAGGTCAGCGACGTTGTCGGGGTGCCAATCGCCTATGAGGTGGCGCCGCGCCGCCCCGGCGACCCCGCGGCATCCTGGGCCGACTGCACCCGCGCCCATCACGAACTCGGCTGGCAAGCCCGCAGGAGCCTCAAGGAGATGCTGGCCGACCACTGGAACCTCACCCGTCCCCATCCCGAACCCACCGATTCATCACCGCCACACCCACCCAGCACTTGAACCCATCGGGGAGGGGTGCGGGTTAGCGGAATAGGTCATCGGCGGGGGGGCGGACTATCTCCTTGGCGACTGAGCCGGGGCGGAACCAGGCTTCGTCGAGGCCTCGGACGATGGCTACCGGCACGCCCTTGGACTTGCCCATCACCAGATCGGCGGCGGCTGCGATCTCGTCTACCAGCGCCACCTCGGTGACTTTCAGCTCGCGGCCCAACGCATCGGTGCTGCCGCGCAGATCCACCACCGCGGCGATGCCGGCGCAGCCGATGGCGGTGTCGGTCACGCCTCGGCGCCACGGGCGGCCGAACGTGTCTGAGATCACCACGGCGACCTCGACTTTGGCGAGCGCTCTGAGGCGGTCGCGGATGCGTCGGGCGGAGCGGTCCGAGTCGATCGGGAGCAGGGCTGCGAAACCCTCCTCGACGTTGCTGAGATCGACGCCGGCGTTGGCGCACACGAACCCGTGAGCGGTCTCAGAGATCACCAGATCGCCCCGGCGGCGCAGCACCCGCACCGACTCCTGCTCCACCAGCGGCTTGTGGCTGAGCGGATCGGCGGGGTCGATGGGCACGAGCCGGCCCTCGGCCTTGGACACCACCTTCTGGGTGACCACGACGCAGTCGCCGTCTCGCAGACGGTCTCCTCCGGTCGCCTCGACGATCAGCGCAGCGAGATCCTGACCGGGCTTCACCTCGCCGATGCCGGCGACCGGAAGAATCTCCAGGCTCACGTCGTCACAGCGGCCACTGTGCGCCGGGCTAGTTCGGCGGCGGCTTCGGGCGACGACATGATCGTCGGGGCGACCACGGGCCGCACTCCGGCGTCGGCCACTGCGGGGGCCAGTTCGGCGTCGGCTTCGTCGATCACCAGCACGGCCACCACCTCGCGGTAGCGCCGGGCCACGCCGACCACGCTGGACTCCTCTCCCAACTCGCGCAGCATCCGGTCGGCGGGACCCTTCAGGGC
>JAJDZO010000116.1 GCA_022824605.1 Acidimicrobiia bacterium | reverse complement strand
ATTCGTTCCACACCTGCCGTTGGGACTTCAACTACACGGGTGGCGACCAGGAGGGGAACCTCACCGGTCTGAGTGGCAAGCGGGTCGGGGTGATCGGTACCGGCGCGAGCAGCGTGCAGGTGGTGCCCCACATCGCCGAGTGGGCGGAGCACCTCTTCGTGTTCCAGCGGACCCCCTCGTCGGTCGACATCAAGCACAACCCGGAGACCGACCCCGAATGGGCCCGGTCGCTGTCACCGGGTTGGCACCAGCACCGTCGCGAGAACTTCAACGCACTAGTGTCCGGCGTCCCCCAGGAGGAGAATCTGGTCGACGACGGCTGGACCGACCTGATCGGCAACCTCGTCAGGCTCTTTCGGGACGGCGACGGCGTCGACCTGTCGCCCGAGGGCATCCAACGGGCCGTCGAACTGGCCGACCTCCAGAAGATGGAGCAGATCAGGGCCCGCGTCGACGAGCTGGTCGACGATCCCGAGACCGCCGAACTTCTCAAGCCCTACTATCGGCAATTCTGCAAGCGACCCTGCATCGACAACAACTACCTGCCCACTTTCAATCGCCCGAATGTGACCCTCGTCGATACCTCCGGCAAGGGCGTTGATCGCATCACGGCGACCGGCGTCGTGGCCGGCGGGCGGGAGTACGAGGTGGACTGCCTGATCTACGCCAGCGGATTCGAGGTTGGAACCCCGCTGTCGCAGCGAGGAGGATTCCAGATCATCGGCAACGGCGGCGAGACGCTCATGGAGAAGTGGACCGACGGCCTTCGCACGTTGCACGGCATGCACATGCACGGTTTCCCCAACCTGTTCCTCATGTCCATCGGCCAGTCGGCCAACACCGTGAACTACACCCACATACTCGACGAACAGGCCATCCACCTGGCTTACATCGTGGCCCGAGCCCGCCAGCTCGGGGCGGCGATGGTGGAGGCCACCGCCGAGGCCGAGGGCGACTGGGTAGCCGCCTGCCGCGAGAAGGCCACCGACCGCGGGTTCTTCGAAGACTGCACCCCCGGGTACTACAACAACGAGGGCCAGGCGCGTAACAGCCAGAACGGCCCCTACGGCGTGGGCCCGGGAACCATCGAGTTCCTCCAGCTCCTGGGCGACTGGCGCGCCGCGGATGAGCTGGCCGGCTTGGAATTGCGCGGTGAGCAAACCTGCCGGGGGGAGTCATGACGACCGACCAGGCGGGCATCGAGGCGGTGGCTGATCGGTTTTTCGCCGTGTACGCCGCGGCCGACGAAGAAGGCATCCGCGAGGTCCTCGCCGACGACTTCGAGGGATGGAGCAGCTCCTTCGGAGGCCGGGACCTCACCGTCGACTCCCTGGTCACCGGGGCCAAGTGGGAGGCCGAGAACGTTGACATCGCGCTCGACGAAGTGCGCCGCCATGTCACCGACCACGGCTTCGTGCGCCAGTTCGTTATCCGCTTGGCTGACGCCGAGGGCAATCCGATCGAGATACCGGGGTGTTTGGTGGCCCTGGTCGCCGACGGGCGGATCACTCGATTCGACGAGTACCTGATAGTGCCGACCGCGGGACAGGAGTGACCCGCCTGAACCATCCGTGAGCCACGTAGAGGAGGCCACCTCATGACCGATTCAGCAAACACCCCCGAACCGGCGGGAGAGCAGAGCCTCCTGCGCCGTCTGCGCTGGTACCTCGCCATCGCGGTGGTAGCCGCCGTCGTGATCATCGTGCTGATCGTGTCCGGTGGCGGCTCCGATGACGACGATGGCGACGACACCACGGGTGACACCACCCCCCCGGCGGCCGAAGAAGTTGCTGATGACGAACCGATGGACGACGCACCAACGGTTGGCGATGACCCCGCGGGTGACGCTGCGCCCTCGGCGTCCGACGAGCCCGAGGACACCGGAGCGATGGACGACGACGCCCCCGCAGCAACGGTTGACGAACCCGAATCCACCGACGACGATACCGCCGCCGCCGCTGAGCCCACCGAGCCGCCCGAGCCCGAGTTCCCGGGCATCGGATCCGAGGCTGCGCTAGCCAACCCGCACTGCGACCCGGAGACCGGGAGGATCCGAGTTCCCCTCGTGGACGCACCGCCGTGCGTCCTTGAGTGGCCCGAGGGGGCCGACAACGGCGGAAACACGGCCCCGGGCGTTACCGCCGATGAGATCGTCATGGTGGTGCGGGTGGACTCCGGCCAGACGGAGTTCGTCAACGACACCGGCAGTATCCCCCGCGGCTGGCTCGACGGCGCTGACATCTTCAATCAGAACTTCGAGTTCTGGGGCCGCCAGGTTCGACTCGAGTTCATCGATGCCAGCGGATCAACCGAGGTGGCCCAGAGGGCCGACGCCACCCAGGCCGTGAACGACTTCCAGCCGTTCCTGGCCGTCGACGCCACCACCACCGGCGAGGGGAAAGCCATATTCGAGGCTGAGATGGCGGCCCGAGGAGTGATTGTGTGGAGCACGGGCGTCTCCTGGCAGGAAACCCAGGACCAGCCCGGCTTCCGCTGGTCGGCGTTGGCCGACGACCGGGTGACCATGCTCCACGTGGCCGAGTACATCGGCAAGCGCGTCGCCGATTACCCAGTGCAGTGGGCCGGCGACGACGACATGATCGGCGAGCCTCGGCGGATCGGGATGATCTACACCGACCGGTGGAGCAGGGACTTCATGGAAGACCAAGCGGCCCAGAATGGCTTCGAGCTGGTGGAAGCGGTGAGCTACGACGAGGGCGCCGAGAATACGCAGCGACAGGAGAGAGCCCGGGTGATCGCCGCCCGGATGAAGGATGCCGGCGTAACCACGGTGATCGCCGGGACCGACAACCTGTTCACCAGGACGATGACCGCGGCGGCAACCGAGCAGCAGTGGTTCCCAGAGTGGATCATCACCGGCTACAGCGGCCACGACACGGCCTTCTTCGCCCGGGGCTACGACCAGGAGCAGTGGGCCCACGCCTTCGGGCCGGGTCCAATCGGATTGAGCGTCGCCGACCAGCCCAACGCGCTGGCGGTGTTGTTCGAGTGGCACCACGGTCGAGAGCCGGTCTCGCTATCCGAGAGGTTCTCCCTTTCGACTCTGAAGCCGCCGATGGCCTGCCTCCATGCGGCCGGACCCAATCTCACCCCCGAGAGCTTCACCGAGGGCTGCTTCGCGCTGCCCCCGTCGCTCGGAGCCTACTGCGACTGCGTGACCAGCCCAGGCGCAGCCTATGGCGATGGCAGGCTTCCCTGGACCGATTACACCGGCTTCGATGACATGACCGAGAAGTGGTGGGATCCCGCGTACGAGCGCACCACGGCGTCTGGGCGCGTTGTGGTCGGGGAATACATGAAGGTCGACGACGGGCGTCGCTACGCAGGCGGCGAGTGGACGGAAGAGCAGCCAAGAGTGTTCGATCCGGATGCGGCCATCGGCATCCTCTACGAGTTTCCCCCCAACGACACGCCGCCGAGCTACGAGCGCTAAGCAGGCTGCCCGGCCAAGCTCACGCTTTTTCGGTGACCTCAGCGCTGTCGTCATCGACCGCGGCCCACAGGCGGTCGTAGGCGCTGCCGGTCCCGATGAGCTCGTCGGGGGGACCGATCTCGACTACTCGGCCAGCCTCGAGCACGATGGCGAGGTCGGAGTGCTCGGCCACGTTTTGGCGGTGGGTGACGGTGAGGGTGGTGACCCCGAGGGCCCGGATCGCCTCGAGCACCCGATCCTCCATCGGCCCGTCGAGGCTGGACGTGGCCTCGTCGAGCACCAAGATGTCGGGTCGGGCGAGCCACACCCGCGCCAGCGCCACCAGTTGGCGCTGGGCCGCGGTGAGGTTGCGTGCCTCCTCGTCCACGGGGTGCTCGTAGCCTCCGTCGAGGGCAGTGAGCACATCGTGGGCGCCGATGGCTCGCACCGCCCGGTCGATCTCATCGAGTGAGGCGTCGGGTCGCGAGTAGGCAATGTTGGAGCCGATGGTGCCCTTGAACAAGAACGCGTCTTGGGGGACGATTCCGAGCTGCCGCCGGTAAGAGCGCGATTCGTAATCGGCGATGTCGACCCCGCCGGCGAGGACCCGGCCTGCGGTCGGGTCGTAGATCCGGGCGAGCAGCTTGGTGATCGACGACTTCCCCGCTCCGGTGAACCCCACGAGGCAGGTCACCGCACCAGAGGGGAGCGTGAATGAGATTTCGTCGAGCACGGGCCGGGCGGTGTGCGGGTAGACGAAGGCAACCGACTCAAAGGTCACGTCGCCGTCGAGGGGCCCCGCCTCGGTCGCACACGGCCGTTCGGCGGGCAGGATCGGCGTGTCGAACGGCTCAGCCAGGCGGTGCCAGGAGACCCGGGCCTCAAGCAGCTCGGTGTAGATCGAGCTCATGTACGACAGGGGCTGAAGGGCCTGCTGGGCCACAAGCCGGGCCGACAGGGCGGTGCCCACCGCGATGGTGCCGGCCAGCACCTCGTGGCCCGCGCCCCACAAGATGAGCGCTCCGCCGACGTGGGTGATGAATGCGACGAACTCCGAGTACAGGTTGGCGATCGAGGTTGCCCACCGCCGGCTCTGGCGCAGCTCCCAGGCATCCTCCACGAACCGGCGATTCGCCTTGTCGACCGCCCCGCAGTCCCGTAGCTCGTTGCGCCCCGCGAAGTGCTCCTCAAACGTGGCCACGGTGCGGCCGAGGTCGTCGCGCGCTCGATTGAAGGCCCGCATGCCCAGGTAGAGCTGGGCGGCGGTGAGGGCGAGGATCAACGCGGTGATGCCGATGATCACGGGAGTTAGCTGCGGCACGAGGACGATCACCACCACAATCCCCACGGTGAAGCGGCCCAGGCTGGAGATGAACCGGAACAGCCTCTCCCCCACGAAATCGAGGATGGTGTCGAGGTCGTTGACCACCCGGGTGGCCACCTCGCCCGGCAGCTCGCGGTCGTAGAAGTCGATGCCGAGCTTGGTGAGGCGGTGGAAGATGCGGCGCCGCAGCAAATACCCGATCGACTGGGCGATCTTCATCGACAACACCCTCACGAAGTAGCCGCTGACCGCGAACACGACCCCGACGGCCACCACGGCGAGCCCGATCCCGTAGATGGCGCTCGTCTCGCCGTCCACGGCCGAATCGGTGGCCTCGGCGAAGAGAATCTCGGGACCGAGCCCGGCCAGGGAGTTCACCACTAGCAAAATGACCACGACCCCGAGGGTAAACAGGGTGATCCCCACCAACCATCGCACCCGGGGCATGGCGTCCACCCGGCACTGGGCGTCGGAGACGATGGGTGTTTCCTCGCTTACCTCAAGCGAACCAACGACGTCCATCAGCTCGGAGGCTGCCTCGCCATCGCCCGGTTTCTCGGGGGCCGCAGCGGGGGCGGGCGGGGTGGTCGCGCCGGGGCGGCTGAGCTGCACCACGGTGTCGGCCATGGAGGCCGGTCCGGGGCGCCGTGTGATGGCCACGATCGCGGCCTCGGGCAAAAACTCGCCAACCCGCCGGATGATCTCCATCTCGTGGGAGGGGTTGACGGCCGACAAGGCGTCGTCGAGCACGATCACCCGGGGGCGGGCCACCAGCGCCCGGGCCAGGGCGAGGCGCTGGCGCTGCCCGCCCGACAGCGTAAGGCCCCGGTCGCCCACATGGGTACTCAGCCCGTCGGGCATACCGGCCACGATGTCGTCGGCGCCCGCCGCATACAAGGTGGCGTTGATCTCGTCGTCAGACACCATCCACGCCGCCCCGAGGTCGAGGTTCTGGCGAAGCGACCCCGAGAAGAGCACCGGGTCCTCAGCCACGATGCGCACCATCGTGCGGATGGTGGTGAAGTCGAGCTCGCCGAGGGGCCGCCCGTCGAGCAGGACATCCCCGCTTGTCGGCTCGACTAGGCCGCCGACCAAGCCGGCCAGCGTGGTCTTGCCGGAGCCGGGCGGCCCGTTCACCACCACGAGCTGGCCAGGACGAGCCTCGAACGACAGGCGGTCGATCACCGGGGTGCCTTCAAATGAGACCCCCGCGTCGCGAAGCTCGACCGACTCGAAGCGGCTGGCAGCGGGGCGCCCCTCGGTGGGCCGGGCACCCAGCGAGAGCACTTCAGCCAGCCGACTCTGAGCGGTGCGCAGGAACTGCCAAGAGCTGGCCAGCTCGTCGAAGATCTGGGCGATGGCGATGACATACCCCGCCACCTGGAACGTAACGAGGAACACCCCCACAGACAGCTGATCGGCGGCGATGAGCTGGGCGCCAGCCACCAGCACTAGGGCGTTGATGAGCAGGGGAACGGCCTTGAGCAGAATGTCGTAGCGGGCCAGCAGCCGGACCCGGGTCATGGAGTAGCGGTAGGCCCGCAGTGCCGTGGCCCCCAGTCGCTCCCGCTCGTGCTCTTCGCGCCCGAACGCCCGCATGACCCGCACGCCGCGGACGGGCTCGTCGATGGCGGTGGCAACTTCGGCCCGCTCGTTCAACTCCGCCCAGCTCAGCCCCCACAGGCGCACCCGGAACTTGGAGAGGAACCAAAGGTTGAGGGGCAGCGCCAGAAACGCGATCACCGCCAGCGGAGGGCTGAGATACGCGAGGTATACGAGAAGGGCGATCGTCGCCGGCGCCAGCGTCACGATGGAGGGCAGGAATTGGATGATGCGCTGCACCATCTTTAGGTCGGTCATCGACCGGGTGACGAGCTGCCCAGTGGCCATCTGCTGGGGCATGCGGAGGTCGGCCCACTGCACCCGGGAGTAGAGCCAGGCCCGCAGGTCGTACTCCAGCTGATAGCCGATCCGAGCCGTCATCTGGCGGCTGGCGAAGCCCACGATGAAGCTCAGCACGGCCAGCTTGGCGATGTGGGACACATAGGGCCCGATGGGAGCGGCCTGGTCGACGATGCCGTTGTCCACCAGGTTCACCACCGCCTGGGCGAGCATGAGGGTCAAGATGCTGTGCAGCACGATCAACGCCAGCACGGCTCGCACCGGCCCTCGCTGGCGCGCCAGCAGCATCCACACCAGCGACCGGCGCGCTGCCGTAGTGGTGGTGCCCGCTCGCTCCCGCATCGACTCGAGCCTGGTCATGTCGACCCGCCGAGGTGGGGATCACGGCCCCCGGGTGCCCCGCCAGTTAGCGCCCCGTCGGATCGCTGAATGGCGACGCGGGACCCGCCGAGGTAGGAGGCGACTACCGCGGGATCCTCAAGGACCTCGCTCACTGCGCCCTCGGCCACCTTGGCGCCGAGGTCGAGAGCCACCATCCGGTCGCAGATTGATGCCAGCACCGCCATGTCGTGATCGATCACCAAGAGGCTGGCGCCGGTGTCATCGCGGATGTGCTCCAGCATCGGCCCGAGCGCCTCTGCCTCCCGCTGGGCGATGCCCGAGGAGGGCTCGTCGAAGAGGATCACGCGGGGCGCGCCCACTGTTTGACAGGCGAGATCGACAATACGACGGGTTCCGGTGGACAACTCCGACACGAATTTCTCGCGGTAGGCGTCGAGCCGGAGCCCCTCGATCAACTCGTCCACCTGGCGCTGGAGGTGGTTTTCGGCCCGGCGGACGTCGGGAAAGCCGAGGGCGGCGGCCAATGGATCTCGGGTGGCCATGGTCTGGTCGAGGGCTACCTTCAACACGTCCTCTACGGTGAGCGATCCGAACAGCCGGGAGTCCTGGAACGAGTGCCCAAGGCCCATTCGGGCCCGAAGATGGGGCGAGAGGCGGGTGATGTCACGCCCGTCGAGCAGCACCCTTCCCTTGTCGGGGGTCTGGAGGCCCGAGACCAGCTCGAACACCGTGGTCTTCCCCGCGCCGTTCGGTCCGATGAGGCCCACTATCTCTCCTTCGCCTACTTGAAGCGAGACCCGATCCACCGCCCGGTTGCCGGCGAACGACTTGGACACATCCTCGATCTCGAGCCTTGGCGCAGCGGTGGCCCCGACAGGGACGCGAGCAGGGCGCTGTTGCTGTGAGGCACGGGCCGCGGCTCCGCCCAAGAACGCCGAACGGACAACGTCGTCGCGCTCCAGCAGATCGCTGGTGGGCCCCCGGAAGCGGACTTCACCCTTCTCCATGAAGAATGCTGTCTCGGCGATCGCCAGCGCCACATTCACCGACTGTTCGACTACAACAATAGTGACCCCGTCCTCGTTCAAGGCCCGCACAACGTCGAGGAGTTGCTCCACCACCGCGGGGGCGAGGCCCAGCGACAGCTCGTCGATGAGGAGGATCCGGGGCTTGGCCATGAGCGCCATCGCCACGCCGAGCATGTGCTGCTGGCCGCCGGACAGGTTGGCGGCTGGCTCGTTCAGCTTCTCCCTCAGACCTGGGAATACCTTGAGCACCCGGGCTGTCTCCCGCTCCATGTGCTGTTTGTCGCGGCGGTGCAGCCATCCGCCCAACGCGATGTTCTCGGCCACGGTGAGGGCGCCGAACACGCTCCGGCCGCCGGGGACCTGGGCAATTCCCAACGCGGCGATCCGGTGCGGCGCCATCGTGGTGATGTCGGCCCCCTCGAACGACACCGACCCGCCGCTGGCCACCGACAGCCCGGACACCGCCCGCAGCACGGTGGACTTCCCTGCGCCGTTGGTTCCCAGCAGCGCCACGAAATCGCCTTCGGCCACCTCGATGTTGACACCGAACAACACCTGCACCGGTCCGTACGACACGTCGATCGACCGCACGCTCAACAGCGAGCCATCGTGATCGTCGCCCATGAGGACGTCGGGGAACGAGAAGTAGTCGGTGGGCGGGGCCTGCTTGCTGGGCAGATAGCGGAAAACGCCCTCGGCATCGCGTCGAGGCGACCTCGGTGAGGCCGCCGGTTCCGGGCGTCCGAGCCCGGCGGCCTCACCGGTGGCCAGATAATCGTCGATGCGCTGGTCGGCCAACAGATTGGGTACCGGGATCTGGCGGCGGAAGGCCACGATGGCCAGCAGGCGCCGACGCAGTTCGTACAGCAGCCCGCCGAGACCCTCGCGCAAGAACATCAACACCACCAGCAGGCCGAAGCCGCTGCTGGCGAACAGCCAAAGCGGCCGGATGTCGGCAGGAATGTCGTCGCTGAAGAACTCGGTGCCCTGGAGGAAAACCGCGCCCAGGATGGCGCCCGGCACCGACCCGAGGCCGCCGATGACCACCATGGTAAGGATCCGGATGCTCTCCGCCGGCGAGAATGAGCCCTGGCCCAGCGCCTGCTGATGCAGCGTGAACAGGCCCCCGGCCATTGAGGCGTAGAAGCCCGAGATGGCGAACGCCATCAGCTTGGTCCGGGTCAGGTTCACGCCGAATGCCTGGGCGTTGTCCTCGTTGTCGCGGGTCGCCCGCAGCACCCTCGCCGTGCGGGTTGCCTCCAGTCGCCCCACGGTCCAGATCACGGCGATGAGCGCGGCGAGGCACACGTAGTAGAAGGCATGCTCGCTCGACACGTCGATACGCCCCAGAAGAGGCAGCCGGGTGACCCGCTCGCTGATGTTGTCGGGAAGGAAGGAGAACCGGTCCTCGTCGAGGAGGAACGACGCCGTCGCCACCGAGAAGGCAAGGGTGGTCACCGCCAGAAACAGCCCTCGGATGCGCAGCGCTGGCAGCCCGACGATCACCGACGCCACCGCTCCGGCCACCCCGGCCAGCAGCAAAGTGAGAGTGAGGTCCCACTGGTGGTGCACGTTCACCACTGCCCCAGTGGCCGCGCCAATGGCGACGAAGCCCATGTGGCCGAGGCTGATCTCCCCGGACCAGCCGGTTAGGATCACCATGCTCACCGCGATGACCCCGTAGATCATGACCGCCGCCGCAAAGTTGGTGTCGGAGTCTCCAAGGGCAAGCGGCAGCCACACCAGAAAGCCAACCATCGCAAGCTTGGCCAGCCATCCGCCCCATTGCACCTCCGGCAGCGAGGCCAGCTTGCGGGGGATCTTCTTCACCGACGCAGCCTCCACCCACCACCCTTCGGTCTGGGCTTCGGCTCGGCCGCGGGCGCGCCGCTGGAACAAGAGCACGACGACCACGATCACGAACAACGCCGGGTCGATCAGCGCCGCGGTGTCCTCGTTCCAGATGATGGCCGTCTCCAGAACGCCGAGAAACGCGGCGCCCACGAACATCACCGAGTAGTTCTCCATCCGCCCCATCACTGCCACGGCCAGTGCCCGCAGGAGAATGGCGGGTCCAAAGGCAGGTCCGAGCGGGAGTCCGAACAATCCTGCCCGCAGTACCATGGCCACCGCGGCCAGCACCGCGGCGATGATCCACACCACGTTCTGGGTTCCCCGCACGTCGATGCCCACCAGCGAGGCGCGGTCGCGACTCTGGGCACTGGCCCTCACCGCGGTGCCCACGTCGGTGCGGTTGAGGAACGCCATGAGACCGAAGATGACAACGGGCACGATGATCATGGCCATCAGGTCGTTGACGGTGAACACAATCGGATCGATCTCAAAGGTGAAGTCGATGGGCGGGTTGAATCTCGGGAAGCGCAGGAGCGCCAGTCCGTCCTCGTCGCTGAACAGCGTCGGGATGTAGAAGCCGATGCCGAGCAGGAGTTGGGCGAGCCCGATGGTGGCCACGCTGAGGATGATGCGCGGCGCCTTCCAGAACCGGCGGATCACCAGGAATTCAACCGCCGACCCCAAGACCATGGCCACCACGATCGTCACCGGGAGTACTACGAAATACGGCCAGTCCCAGTCCCTCAGCAGCGACAGGCCCACCGTGGCCGGCACTACGCCCAGGTCCGCCTGGGCGAAGTTGACGATTCCGTTCGTCTTGTACACCAGCGACAGGCCGAACGCCAGCAGCGCGGTGAGCGAGCCCACCACCACACCCTGAACGATCACCCCCGGCGGCGTGGGCCAGATGAACTGGAGCGCGCCCAGCGCGGCGCCCCATATCAGTGCCTGGTGCACAAACCTAATGAGGGTGTGGGGGCGAACAAGGGGGGGCGAGCTCAACAGAACTCCTCCCGGCGCTCTTCGCACTCGTCGCTTTCCGGCTCGCCGCGAACCACGAGGACGCACCCGCGGGAGGTGACCGCGCCGTCTTCGCTCACGCCGAAATCGGCCCCGGCCCAGCCGGAATGATCGCGTGCGTGCTCGTCTACCGACAAGAAGTCGGACCCCTCAGGATCGTCGGTGAACCAGGTGAGGATGTCGCCGTCGAAGTCGTCGTCCTTGTCGGCAGGAAGGAACTCGGCGCTTACAAAAAACTCGTCGTCGGACCGCTCATGGACCCGACCGTGGCGCAGCGTCCCATCCCCGGTCAGTCGCGCCTCCAAGGTCTCCATGGTGATGGTGAGCCCAACATCGCATTCGGCCACATCAATCGAAGGACCCGCGCACGCGGCGAGGATTGGCGCAACAAGAGCGAAGATCACCAGGGGGCCGGCGCGCCAGCCCCCCGTGCGGCTGGTCATGGCCGCTTCAGCTTACTCCTCCGAGGAATCCTCCGAACCCAGCTGATCGGCGATCTCGCGGAGGCGCTCGACTGCCGATTCATCATCGAGCTCGCCGAGGTATTCGGGGAGCTTGATGCCGACTTGGGCGGCTAGGTCGTGGATGGGGGGCAGGGAGCTGGCCAGGCCGGACAGGAAGTTGGCGGTGCTGTTGCCGCTCTTGCCGTCGCTCCCGCCAGAATCCCACACCGTGATCTGGTCGATCTGAAGATTGGAGATGGCCTTGACCTGCTCGGCCACCAGGTTGGGCATCTGTTCGGCAATGAGCAGAAGTGCGGCCAGCTGGGGATTGCCGCCGGCGTTGTTCACCAGCGCCCCGAGGCCTTCGGCCCGGCGGGTGAGCAGGGCCAACAAGCCCAGCGCCTCGGCCTCCATGAGCAGGCGCTGGCCGTCGGCCTCGCCGCCCTTGACCAGCCTGATCCGGTCGGCCTCGGCCTCAGCCAGGGTGCGCACCCGCTCGCGCTCCACCTCGGCGGGCACCACGATGTCGGCTTCCTGGGAAGCCTTGTCGCGTGACGCCCGGGCCTGCTCAGCCTGGCCTTCGGCGGCGAACGACTCCTCAGCGGCTCGAGCTTGGGTGACCCGCTCGGCGGTGACTGCGGCCCGCTCAGCCTCGGCCTCCTGCTGACGGCGCTGGCCGTCGGACTGGGCGATCACTACTTGAGACTCGTTCTCCCCCTCGGTGGCGGTGGCGTTGGCCTGGGCCACCCGGATGCGCCGCTCCCGCTGGGCTTCGGCGGCACCGATGTCGCCGTCGCGCTCCTGTTCGGCCACTTTGATCTTGGCCTCGTTGATGGCCCGGGCGGCGGCTTCCCGGCCGAGGGCGTCGATGTAGCCCGACTCGTCGGTGATGTCCTGGATGTTGACGTTGATGAGCCGCAGCCCCACTTTGCGCAGCTCGATCTCCAACGACTCGGTGATGTTGGTGATCAATTTCTCGCGGTCGGCGTTGATCTCCTCAATCGGCATGGTGGCGATCACCACCCGCATCTGGCCGAAGATGATGTCTCGGGCCAGGTTCTCGATCTCCACCAGGCTCAATCCCAGCAACCGCTCGGCGGCGTTCTGCATCACGCCGGGCTCGGTGGAGATTCCCACCGTGAACGTGGCCGGCGTGTTGACCCGGATGTTCTGCTGCGACAGGGCGCCCTGGAGCTTGATCTCGATTGGGATCGGGGTGAGATCCAAGAAGGCGTAACCCTGGATGACAGGCCAAACCAGAGCACCGCCGCCGTGGAGGCAGCGGGCCGACTGGCCGGCACCACCCACTCGTCCGTATATGACCAGCACGCGGTCGGAGGGGCAACGCTTGTAGCGCGAAGAGATCCACAGCAGGGCAATGAGAAGAATGACAATGAGGCCAGCAACAAGGGCTATGGCAGCCATTAGCGAGTCCTTTCGGGTCTAAATGAAGTGTTTTACAAGGGTTTGACAAGGACGGTGGATGGATCCACCACGGCCTGCACGATGACACGGGTCTGGGCCGGAAGGTCGGTGTCCGATTCGGTGTAGGCATCAATCACGCGGAGCCGTCCTTGCACAAGCACCTCGACTTTGCCGGGCATGGATCGGTTGGCCGGGATCGGCAAGTACACGGTTCCGTGGACGCCTACGGCACTCTGGTAGTCGACTGAGCCGCTTTCTTCCATCTGGGAGAACTTCCGCCACATGTAGGCCACCGCGAAGAACACCGCCAGGCCCACCGCAATGGCCACGATCACCGAGACCGGGGTGGAGCTGTCCGCCTCCTTCATCAACACGCCGGTCCAGCCGAAGGCGAAAAAGAACGCCGTCAGGCTTCGAAGAGACAGAAATCCCGTTCCCGCGCCCTCATCGTCGAGGTCGATATCGAGGTCGGAACCGACGCCGAAGCCCAAGAACAGGAGCTGGAGTATGAGGAAGACGCCGGCGATGACGCCGATCAGATAGAAGACCTGGAGGTCGCCGGTCAGGCCGTCCCACCAGTCACCCATCTGTTCTTCCTCCCGTCTGTCTTGCTATCTCGCAGTCCTGCCCGCAGTCTGGCGCTCAGTCTGGCGCTGGCCTGCGGTTTAGGCCTCCATAAAGGCCACCCTACCGGCTTTTCCGGCCATTTCCTCTTCTGCCCCTCCCCCATAGCCCCTTCCTGGGCAAATGCGCTTTGAATGACCAAATCACACGGTGCAGGCCGATGAGCCCGCTCTGCCAAGAGGAGAAGAACGACTAGGCCGGGGCGTTGTCCAATGTCTCTCGACGTGCGTTTCCGATGTCCTGAACCAGCACACTGCCGGGGGCGCAAATTTCTTGAGCTAGGCGGCGGTTCGCTGTTGGAGGGGTTCGGGCGGGGGGTG
>JAJDZO010000160.1 GCA_022824605.1 Acidimicrobiia bacterium | reverse complement strand
CGACCAGCTCTCCGGCGGCCAGCAGCAGCGAGTGGCGCTGGCCAGAGCCCTGGTCAACCAGCCCAAGGTGCTGCTGCTCGACGAGCCGCTCGGGGCGCTCGACCTCAAGCTACGCCAGGAGATGCAACAGGAACTGAAGGCCCTTCAGCGCACGGTCGGCATCACCTTCGTGTTCGTCACCCACGACCAGGAGGAGGCCCTCGCCATGAGCGAGCGGATCGGGGTGATGTCGGAGGGACGCCTACTGCAGGTCGGCACTCCCCGAGAGATATACGAACGGCCCTCCAGCCGGTTCGTGGCCGACTTCATCGGCCGCACCAACCTCATCGAAGCCACAGTGGAGTCGTCGGCCACGGTGCGCCTCGCCAACGGGGTGCTCATCGAGGCCGAGACCTCGGCGCCGTCCGGATCCGCGGTAGCGGTGAGCCTCCGGCCCGAACGCATCCGTGTGCAACCCCGGGGTGCGGCGGGCGCCGACGGGGCCAGCGTCGACGGCGAGGTGAGCGAAGCGACCTATCTCGGCCACGCCGTCGTGTACACCGTGACCGCGGGGCCGACCTCCATCGAGGTGCGCAAGGAAGGTGAGATCGGACAGCCCTTCGCAGTAGGCGACGATGTGACCGTCAACTGGGATCACGGCGCCGCCGCGGTCATCGAGGAGTGACGCCGATGCAGGCCGACCGCCGATGAACGCCCCGGACTCTCGTGAGGGGGCGGCCGTGCGGGCACGGCGGCGACAGGGGATGCTCCTGGCCTCGCCCGGCGCGCTCTACCTGCTGATCTTCTTCGTCGCGCCGCTGGCGCTGATCTCGGTCTACTCCTTCGCCACCCGCACCTCGACCGGACGCACATCGCTGAGCGGCTGGAACATCGAGTCGTACCGCGCCATAGGCGACGACATCATCGTGGGGATCATCGCGCGTTCGGCGTGGCTCGCCACCCTCACCACCGTGCTGTGCCTCGCGGTCGGCTACCCGTTCGCCTACTACATCGCCACCCGGCCCCGGCATGTGCGTGCCATTCTGCTGGTGCTGGTGATGATCCCGTTCTGGACCAACGGCCTGGTCCGGGTGTTCGCCATCCGCTTCCTGCTGGGATCCAACGGACCAGCCTCCGCTCTCAGCGAGAGCCTCGGATTCGGGACGTTCCGGATCCTGTTCACCCCCACTGCGGTGACCATCGGCATGGTGTACAGCTTCCTGACGCTGATGGTGCTGCCCCTGTACGTGGCGTTGGAGCGGATGGACTGGAGCCTCACCGAAGCAGCCCGCGACCTGTACGCCAGCGGCGCCCGGGCGTTCTGGAGGGTCACGCTGCCCCTCACCCGTTCGGGGATCGTGGCCGGATGCGTGCTGGTGTTCGTGCCCAGCTTCGGCTCCTACGTGGTGCCCGACATCCTGGGCGGGGCCAAGACCCTGCTGATCGGCTCCTACATCGCCCGCCAGTTCAGAGACGCCCGCAACTGGCCGCTCGGAGCATCGCTCAGCGTGCTGCTGATCGTCGCGATGTTGATCGCGGTGGCGTTCAACCAACGATCCGGCAGCGGCGCGGAGGACGCCGACGGGCCCCGCGCCCGAGGGCGAAGGCGCCACCGCGACGGCGCCGAGGCGAAGGCGGAAGCTTCGTGAGCGGTCTGGTCGCCGTCGGTGTGGGGCAGCGCACCCGTCGCTGGCTGGCCGCCTGGACCTGGGTGGTGTTCGCCTTCCTGTATGTGCCCATCGTCGTGCTGGTGGTGTTCTCGTTCAATGCCTCGTCCCGGGTGAACATCTGGGGAGGCTTCTCGGTGCAGTGGTACGGCGAGGCTCTGCGCAACGACGTGATCACCTCGGCCATACGGGTGTCGCTCATCGTGGCGCTGGTCTCCACCGTCGTGTCGGTGGTGCTGGGCACCGCGGTGGCCCTCGCATTGGACCGCTACCGGTTCCGGGGGCGACGGGCCCTCGACGGAACGGTCTACCTGCCCATCGTGATACCCGACATCACGATGGCGGTGATGCTGCTGGTGTTCTTCGCGGAGGCGTTCAAGCTGATCGACTCGTTCGGGCCGCGGCTCACCCTCGGAATCTCTACCGTCGCCCTTTCGCACATCGCCTTCAACATCTCGTTCGTGTGCGTGGTGGTGCGGGCCCGCCTCGACCAGTTCGACCGCACGCTGGAGGAGGCCGCACGCGACCTCTACGCCACCGGCTGGCAGACGTTCAGAAGGATCACCCTGCCGCTCATCATGCCCGGCATCGCAGCCGGGGGGCTGCTGGCGCTGACCCTGTCGCTCGACGATGTGGTGATCTCCGCCTTCGTGGCCGGTCCGGGATCGACCACCCTGCCGGTGTACGTCTTCAGCAGCATCCGCCGCGGCGTCACCCCCGAACTCAATGCCATATCCACTCTGATGCTCACCGCGTCGATCGCGCTGGTGCTGGGCTCGCTGGCGCTGCAACGGCGCAGATCCGGAGCATCGCGACAGACCCAGGTCCTATAGTTCATCTCGCTATTTCTTTGGCTCGCCAAGGAGCCTTGGAGGGAGGAATCCATGACCACAACGACCAGCGCGGCCTTGCGACGGCACCCCCGTCGGCGCCGCCTCATCCTGATGGCAGCCATGCTCGGCATCGCCGGGCTGTTGGCCGCGGCCTGCGGTGACGACGAAGCGGACGCCCCGGCCGAAGCGACAGCCACTACCGCCGCCCCAGCCGAGGAACCGGCGACCACGGCCGCCCCGGCCGAGGAAATGACGGGAGCGGCGGCCTGCGGCCCCGGAGAAACAGACGGCGACCTGGCCTTCTACAACTGGGCGGAGTACATCGACGAAGAACTCTTGGCTGCCTTCGAGGCCGAGACCGGCATCAACGTCGACTACACCACCTACGAGTCGAACGAAGAGATGCTCACCAAGGTCGAGTCGGGCGCGGCGATCTACGACCTGGTAGTGCCGTCCGACTACATGGTCGACACGATGCGCCGCGACGATCTGCTGCTCGAACTGAACTACGACGCCATACCGAACTCGGCGAACATCTCTTCTGACTTCGCCAACCCGCCGTTCGATCCCGAGCACAAGTACCACGTCGCCTATCAGTGGGGCACCACCGGCATCGGTCTCAGCTACGAGGTGCTCGACCTGCTCGGCGGCGAGTCCACATGGGCGGTGATCTTCGATGCTGAAACCGCCGCGATGGTTCCGGGCGGCATCTCGATGCTCGACGACGCCCCCGAGACGGTGTCGGCCGCGCTCAAGTACCTCGGCTACAGCATCAACGAAGTCATCACCGACCAGAACGAGGCCGCTATTCAGGAGGCGGGCGACCTGCTGAGGGCCACCAACGATCGGCTGCTCAAGTACGACTCGGTCACCTTCGGCGACGACCTGGTCAACGGCGAGGTTGACGTGGCCCACGGCTGGAGCGGCGGATTCGCGTTGTCGATCGACGAGGCCGACGCCTACGAGACCCACGTGTACACCATTCCTGCCGAGGGCGGCGTCCGCTGGGTGGACACCATGGCCATCCCCCACAACGCCGACAACGTGTGCTCGGCCCACGCCATGATCAACTTCCTCACCGACGCCGAGAACGGCGCCGCGCTGACCAACTGGACCTTCTACGGCAGCCCCAACGCGGCGGCCACTCCCTTCATCGACAGTGAGATCCTGGAGGATCCGGGCATCTACCCGCCGCCCGAGGTGGACGCCCGCCTTGAGTTCATCCCCCATTCGGGTGACTTGGCACTGATGATCCAAGACATGCATAGCCGGGCCAAGAGCTAGCTGATCACTTGCCCGTTCGCCGGGGGCGGCTGAGCCCGCCCCCGGCCGGGCAAGTCATGGCCGGACTTCACGACCGGAAGGGGGCAGCGTGATGGACGAACCGGCGTGGACCTTGGGCGTCGAGGAGGAGTACCTGCTCGTGGAGCGCGAGACCGGGGCCCTCATCACCAAGCAGCCTCCGGGCGTGCTGGAGCAGGTGGCCAGCGTGCGCCACGGCCTGGTGGCCAGGGAGCTGTTCGACTCCCAGATCGAGATCGGCACGGACGTCTGCGCCAACCTGAAGGAGCTGCGCGCCGACCTCTGGGTGCTCCGCCAAGCGGTGGCCGAGGCCGCCGCCGAGTACGGGATGGCGCCCATCGCGGCCTCGTCCCATCCCTTCGCGAGGTGGCTCAAGCAGCGGTACACCGAAGCGGAGCGCTACCAGACCCTCACCGGGGATCTGCAGGCCGTGACCCGGCGGATGGTCATCTCCGGTCTGCACGTGCACATCGGCATCGAGGATCCCGACCTGCGCATCGACCTCATGGACCAGGCGGCGTACTTCCTGCCCCATCTGCTGGCCCTGTCGACGTCGTCGCCGTTCTGGGAGGGGCACGACACCGGCCTCAAGTGCTACCGACTCACGGTGGCAGAGGCGCTGCCGCGCACCGGGTTCCCGGAGAAGTTCAGCTCATGGTCGGACTTCAGGCGCCATGTGGACGTGCTGGTGCGAGCCGGGATCATCGAGGACTCCACCATGGTGTGGTGGCACATCCGTCCGTCGGAGCGCTACCCCACCGTGGAGATGCGAGTCACCGACCTGCCAACGAAG
>JAJDZO010000189.1 GCA_022824605.1 Acidimicrobiia bacterium | reverse complement strand
GTCGATGTCGACGGTGAGCCCCCGGGTGCGTTCGAGCAGCGCCACGGTGTCGGTGATCACATCGAGGTTGCGCAAGCCGAGGAAGTCCATCTTGAGAAGGCCGAGATCCTCCACGCCGTGCATCTCGTACTGGGTGACGATGGGCGACGCGTCGGGGTCTTTTCCTTGCTCCGGCTTGCGCTGGATCGGCATGTACTCGGTGAGCGGCTCAGGCGTGATGACCACCGCGGCGGCGTGGATTCCGTCCTGGCGCCGCATGCCCTCAAGGCCCCGGGCGGCGTCGAGGACCTCGGCCACGTCGGTCTCGTTCTCGTACATCGTGCGAAGCTCGGCCGCGGCGAGATAGCCGTCGTGATGGGTGTCGGAGTCCTCGAAGCAGTACTTCAGCGGGGTGTCGCGGCCGAGGATCAACGGCGGCATGGCCTTGGCGATGCGGTCGCCCAGCGCGTGGGGGTAGCCCAGCACGCGGGCGGCGTCACGCACGGCGGCCCTGGCCTTGATGCGCCCGAACGTGATGATCTGGGCCACATGGTCGCGTCCGTAGCGCTCGGCTGCGTAGTTGATGACCTGATCCCGGTACCGCGAGTCGAAGTCCATGTCGATGTCGGGCATCGACACCCGTGACGGGTTGAGGAACCGCTCGAACAGCAGGTCGTAGTGGATCGGGTCGAGGTCGGTGATGCGCAGGCTGTAGGCCACCGCGCAACCCGCGGCCGAGCCCCGGCCCGGACCCACCCGTATGCCTGAGCGCCGGGCGTAGGCGATGAGGTCCCAGGTGATGAGGAAGTAGGAGGCGAACCCCATGTTGTTGATGACTTCGAGCTCGTAGGCCAGCCGCTTGGCCGCCGCTTCCGGCAGCGGATCGCCCCAGCGCTCACGGGCGCCCTCCATGGTGAGGTGCTCCAAGTACTCGCGGTCGTCCGCGAAGCCCTCGGGCACCTCGAAGTGGGGCAGCTGCGGCGTGCCGAAGGTGATGTTCACGTCGGCTCGCTCCGCTATGGCCAGCGTGTTGTTGCAGGCGTCGGGGATCTCCGAGAACAGGTACCGCATCTCGGCTGCGGTCTTGAGGTAGTGGTCGTCGCCGTGGAACTTGAGGCGGTCGGTGTCGGCCAGCAGCGACCCGGTCTGCACGCACAGCAGCGCATCGTGGGCGGCCGCGTCGTGGCGGTGGGTGTAGTGGCTGTCGTTGGTGGCCAGCAGCGGAGCCTTCAGGCGGCGCGAGATCTCCAGGAGTTGCGGGTTGATCTGGTGCTGTTCGGGGATGCCGTGGTCCTGCATCTCGACGTAGTAGCTGTCGCGGCCGAAGATGTCCTGGAATCGGGCCGCCTTCTCCAGAGCCTCGGCCGGGTTGCCTCGCAGCAGGGCCTGGGGAACCTGTCCGCCGAGGCAGCCGGTGGTGGCGATCAGGCCCTCGCTGTGGTCGTTGAGCGTCTCCCAGTCGCAGCGGGGCTTGTAGTAGTAGCCCTCCATGAAGGCTCGGCTCGACACCTTGATGAGGTTCTTGTAACCGGCGTCGCTGGTGGCCAGCAGAGTGAGGTGGTAGTAGAGCTTGCCGCCGCCTTCGATGTCACCGCCGGAGTCATCCACCCGCCCCCGCCGCGACGGTCGCTCGTGGCGGGATTCATGGGCCATGTACGACTCGGTTCCGATCACCGGCTTGATGTCGTGCTCTTTGCACTTGCGATAGAAGTCGAGGACCCCGTACATGTTGCCGTGGTCGGTGATGCCCAGCGCGGGCTGGCCGTCGGCTACTGAGGCCGCGATCAACTCGTCGAGACGGGATGCGCCGTCGAGGATCGAGTATTCGGTGTGGGTGTGGAGGTGGACGAAGGAGTCAGCCACCGAGCCTCCTGTGGACGCTGTGGACCGGTGTTGAAGAGGCTGTGGATAAATCACACAGCTGTGATTCGCACCATAGTCGGCGATTCTGGTGGTCGCGCTGTGAGTTGGTCAAACCGGCCGGCGGGTGGCTAGAGGTATGTGCCGGGGCGGTCGGGGGGGCGCTCGTGGGGGTCTGGGCTGGGGGGGAGCTCGCCTCGCATTGATTGGAGTTGCTGGTGGGCGCTCATCTGCTGGGCTAGGAGCATGGCCTTCATTCCCTGGATGAGGCCCTCCAGCCAGCCCACCAGCTGCGCCTTGGCGATCTGGAGTTCCACTGCGGTGGGGGGTTCGGGCTGATCGAAGGGTGAGGCGAGCCTTGCCAGCTCCTCACGCAGATCCGCGGAGAGAGCCGAGCCGACCTCGGCGACCGACGTCTCGTACACGTCGCGCAGCCGCTGGCGGCTGGCCTCGTCCAAGTCGGTGGAGCGGACCTCGGCCAGCAACTGCTTGAGCATGGTGCCGATGCGCATGACCTTGGCCGGATGGTCGATCGTCTCGTTGATCTCGTCTCCGGTGTCGCCGTCGGCTATTCCGACGACCTCGGGGGCCAGCAATTCGGGTTCAGGGGATTCCAGATCAGCCACGTTGCCAACCCTAGGAGATATACACCAGAAGCGGCACGAGCACCCTAGGAGACATAGACCAGAAGCGGAACGAGCACCCTAGGAGATACAGACCGGAAGCGGCACGAGCACCCTAGGAGATATACACCGGAAGCGGCATGAGCACCCTAGGAGACATAGACCAGAAGCGGAACGAGCATCTCGGCTGATGTCAGCGAACCGTGACGGCCGATGAGCTTGGCCGAGCCGTCGTCGGAATGGCCGAACGCCCAGGCGTCGCGAGCCACCAGCGCCACGTCTCCCAACCGGGACCGGGCCGTGTCGGTCACCACCGGCCCCAGCCAGCCGGCGTCGGCGACCTCGGTGGCGGTGTGGACCCAGGCCTGCGTGCCGTGGGCGGC
>JAJDZO010000320.1 GCA_022824605.1 Acidimicrobiia bacterium | reverse complement strand
GTCGATTAGGCCTTCGGCGGTTGCCTTGCGGATCGCGCCGTAGCGGTCCTGAACGCCCATGACTCGCCACAGCTTGGACAGCTCGCGGTACATCGAGCGCCGCGAGTAGCCGAACTGGTCAGCTAGTTCCGACACGGCGGTGCCCGAAGCCACCGCCACGAGAAGCCGGCGCTGCTGATCGTCGAGCCTTTCCGGCAGAACCGGCGCAAGGTGACGCTGGGCCGCGAGAGCGGCCCGCTCAAGGCGGAGGGCTGCGGCGTTGGACGCAACCGCGGCAATACGGTCGAAACGGATCACAGCAGGAACGTGGTCCTCGATCGGGATGCGGACGGGCTCCTCCGGGCCGCCCCGCTCAGGCTTCGAGTCCAGCCACTGGCTCGTCACCGTCGACGAGTTCGCCAGATACCTGATCACCATCGCCCAGTCCGCCGCCAGGCGGGCCGGAATGTGGCAGCGATTCATCGACTCGGCCGCGCCGGCAAACAGCGCGGCCATGTCGCGCTGATACGGCTCCGGGAGCGACTCGTCGTAGATGGGCACCACGGCACGGTGGTAGGCCTCAGTCCACAGCGACCGGTGAGGACCTTCGGCCACCCCGAAGCGATGGGCCTCCGCAACGGCCCGAGCCCCTCCGACGAGACGACCGCAGGCCAGGTGCGCACGCGTCCGTTCAGATTGGTCGACCGCCTCAGAATCCACCGACCACGAGGGTACCCAAGAGCGCGCTCGGCGAAGCCCGAGAGTTCCACCCCTTCGGATGGCACGCCACTAGCCGGGGGCGGATACGTGCACGAAGCGGGTGGTGTCCGCGCCCAAGTGGTGCCAGCGGTGGCGGGTGGCGGTGGAGTAGATCATGGTGTCGCCCGCGGCCAGGCGGTGGGTGACGATGCCGCCGTCGCCGTCGTCGAGGTCGACCGCCAGCATTCCCTGGGTGACATGGATCATCTCCCGGCCCTCCGAGGCGAAGAACCCGCCGAGCTTCGAGCCGGGCTCCACCACGTACTCGGCCGCGCTGAAGGGCTCCTCCAGACCGCTGAGCTGGCGGCGGAAGGCGGTCTGGGGGGCATCGGTGATGTCGTAGCGCTGACCCTCCTCGCCGTGGGTGACCACCACGTCGGCTGACACCGGGCCAGCCAGCAGCCGCTCAGGAGTGGTCTCCAGCACCCTGGCGATGGCGAACAGCGAGGTGAGGCTGGGAGCCGCGAAGCTGGTCTCGACCTGGCTCAGAAAAGGCACCGACAGGGCGGCCTGCTCGGCGACCTGGCTCTGAGTGAGTCCGAGCTGGTTGCGGCGGCTGCGCACCGCCTGGCCCAGCTCCTCCAGCGCCCGGGTGTCGCTATTGAGGCGGGGTTCGGGCTGGGGCTGTGCGCTGGCGGCCATCGACGCCGAGGGTAGTTCCACCCCGACCGATCAGGCGCCGGCGGCGGTGCGGCCCGACTCGTGCTCGGGGAACAACTCGGCGTAGGTGTCGCCCTCCCGGTAGGGGTGGGCGGCCAGCTTCTCCTCGTCGACGTCCACACCGAGGCCGGGCCCGGTGGGGGCGGTGATGTGTCCGCCGCCGAGGTCGGTCAGCGCGAGGCCGGGATTGTCGCCGATGTCGGTGATCATCGGCTGGTGGGGGTCGATGTCGTACTCGCACAGCCGCACCCGGGCCGCGGTGGCCCAGTGCAGGTTCGCGGCCAGCCCCACCACCGTCGGCCCCCCCACATGGGGGATGATCTCAATCGAGTGCCGGGCGGCCACCTCCGCGATCTCCATGCAGCTCAGGATCCCGCCGGTCAGGGAAGCGTCGGGTTCGAAGACCCGGGCGGCGTCGCGCCGGGCCAACTCCGCGTACATACGGGGCGAGTAGACCCGCTCCCCTACCGCCACCCGGATCGGCGAGTTGCGCTGGAGCCGCTCCAAGCCCTCGATCTGGTATTGGGGCACAGGCTCCTCGAAGAAGTGGATGCCGTGTCCGGCGATGCGGCGGCTCAGCTCGATGGCCGAGTCGGGATCGTGGAACCAGTACGAGTCGACGGCCATGAGCTTGTCTGCGCCGATGTGCTCGCGCACGGTGGCGACCGCCTCCGTGTCGCCGTCGATGGTGCGACCCAGGCGCACCTTCACCCCCGCGAAGCCGAGGTCCATGCACTCGTCGAAGTAGTGGGCATGCCACTGAGCGCTCTGCTCGAACATGGTGGTGCCGGTGCCGTACAGCGGGATCTCATAGGCGCGGCCGCCCAGCAGCTGATGCACCGGCGCGTCGAGGGTCTTGCCGCAGATGTCCCACAGCGCGATCTCGACCGCGCCGATGGTCTGGCTGGTCAGACCCTCCCAGCCGAGATAGCCGTCGAGGGCCACCCGCAGGTCGGCCACCCGGTCCCGGATGGCGAGGGGATCACGGCCCTCAAGGTGGCCCGCGCACACGTCGTCCACCACGGCACGGAACACGGTGGGATACGAATGCCCCCAGTTGGTGGACGCCTCGCCCCAGCCGACGGTGCCGTCGTCGGTCTCGATGCGCACCAACGCGAAGCTGCGCTGCATGTCGGGGTCGATCTTGCGGTAGCCGGCGAGCACAGCCCGCACGCTCTCGATTCTCATCTCTCACACTCCCATGTGCGCATCGCTTCGATTCTCATGTTCATGACTCCATCTCTCGCAGTTCCAGCCACAGGTCTTCGGGGACCGGCGTGCGCAAGGCGGCCAGATTCTCATCTACCTCGGCCGGCGCGGCCATCCCGACGACTACCGAGGCAACGGCGGGGTTGGTGAGCGGGAAGTTCAATGCCGCGGTCCGCAGCGCCACACCGTGGCGCCGGCAGACCGAGTCGATCTGGCGCGCCCGAGCGAGCGTCTCGTCGGTGGCCGGGCCGTAGTCGTACCAGGAGCCTGGCTGCGGACGGGCCAGCACCCCGCTGTTGAACACTCCGGCGGCCAGGTAGGCGACGCCTCGCTCGGCGCTGGCCTCGATCAACTCGGCCGCCGACCGGTCGAGCAGCGTGTAGCGACCTGCCACCATTACGCAGTCGAGGTCGGCTCGCTCCAGGAACGCGGCCGCGGTGCCCACCGAGTTGGTGCCCAGCGACACTGCACTGATCACGCCCTCGTCTCTCAGCGAGGCCAGGGCCGGGTAGGTGCCCTCCAGGGCCTCGTGTATGTGGTCGTC
>JAJDZO010000067.1 GCA_022824605.1 Acidimicrobiia bacterium | reverse complement strand
TCGAGCTCGGCCTGGAGCTCCCCGCCGATCACCGACTCTTCCCTCGTGTCGAAGCTCCACCCCGAGAATCCGGAGATGACGAGCAGCAGCAGGGCGAATCCGCATCCAATCATCCTGCCCCAACCGACTCGGGCTGTCAGCGGACGGCGTGCTGTCATCGGTGCCCGCCACAGCCACGACACTGCGCCGCCGACCGCGATCAGGCCTCCGATTGCGGCCACCCAGACACCGAAGCCCGTCGAGTGCACGGTCAAACCGGCCGGCGGGTTCGCCAGGAAGAAGCCCAGCACCGAGCCGAGCGCGCCGGATGCGAACACGACCGCACCGTGGGCGCCGAGCCAGGAGGAGCCTTCGCCGGGCCGCAGCAGCGTCATTGCCGCCGCGTAGACCACGACCACGGCGAGTCCGGCCATGAAGATGCCGAACCAGGAGCCGCCCGAGGGTGACACCCCGTTGAAGCTGTTCGAGAGGTAGGAGATTCCTCCGGAGCAGGTCAGGCCGGCTTCGGCCGCCTCGCCGGTCGGATCGAGCTGTGCGGCATCGATCCACTGCCCTTCGCACTGCTCGGTCCGAAGATCGGCGTCGGCGAAGCGGGCCCACGAGGAGACCCGACCGGCGTCGACGCTCCACGGAAGCAGCAGCGCCACCAGCATCACCAGCGCACCTATTGCGGTGACGATCACAGAGGCGCGCTCGCGTCCGGAGGCCGGCACGAACTCTTCGGCCGGCGCCTCGGGCTCCTCGGCCAGCCTTGAGACCTTCTCATCCGACGCGGCCTGAGCTTCCTCGAGCAGCACTTCGGGAGTGCGGCGGTTGGCCCACGCCTTGGCGATCCGCGAGAAGAGGCTGCTGTGGTCGGCGTCCGTCTGGCTGATGCGGTCGAGCACCACCGCGACGAGGAAGAAGGCCAGACCACCGGAGACGCCCAAGGCGATGTCCTGGTTCTGGATGCCCTGATAGAGCAGACGGCCCAGACCGCCGGCGCCCATGATGGCGGCAATGCCGAGCATCGAGATGGCCAGCAACAGCGTCTGGTTGAGTCCAGTCATGATCGCGGGCCGAGCCAGCGGGAGCTGCACATCGAACAGCACCCGCCGTTCCGGTGCACCGTAGGCTCGGGCCGCTTCCACCACATCCTCAGGCACTTGACGGATGCCGAGGTTGGTGAGCCGGATCAGCGGCGGCAGGGCGAACGTCATCGTCACCATCGTCGCGGAGACGAAGCCGATCCCGAAGAAATAGATGAACGGCAGCATGTACACGAACGAGTGAACGACCTGCATGGCGTCCATGACCGGCCTGACGACGGTCCACGCGCCGTCCACCCGTCCACAGAGCACGCCTATAGGGATTCCCACGATCACACACAGCAGCACCGCGACCGCGATGAACCCGATGGTTCGTGCGGTCTCCTGCCAGTACTCCCCTCCCAGCAGGCCGCAAATGATCAACGCCACTGCGGAGAGAATGCCTACCCGGGCGCCGCGCATAGCCCAGCCCACTCCACCCACGAGGAGGCACACGACGACCCAAGACATGCCGACCAGCCATTCGTCGACTATCAGTTCCAGCAGCCTGGCGAACGGCCACTCGATCACCTTGAGCGTCTCCTCAAGATTGTTCTCCACCCAGCGGACCGTCTGCTCGCCCCAGTCGCCGACAGGAATCGACCACTGATCGAGCACGCTGTTCTGACGGATCTGGGAGGCCAGCCCGGAGCCGCACTCGAGCAGCTCGCCGTCGGCATCGACCTTGGCGTTGACGCACTCGAACGTCTCGCCGTCCTCCCCGGTGAATGTCCGCGTGCCTGAGGCGATTCGCTCCTGCGGGAGAGTGCGGTACCACCACACAGCCAGCAGCGCGATCAGACCGCCGGCGCCCATGCCGTAGCGGCGGGCTCTAACCCCTCCGAAGATCAGCAGCGCAGGAACAACGAACAGGGCGGCCACCACCAGCCATTCGATCCCGACTTGCAGCCAGTCGACGATTACATCTCCGGCCTCGGGGCTGGTGACGGTGTCGATGAAGCGGTCGATGAAGTGGCCCTGGTATTCGTCGCCGTTGGCCTGGGCCAGAACCCCGGCTCCGCTCAGCGCGCTCACATGAACACCTCCCGCTCGAAGCCGTCTATGAGCTGCTCGACCCGGCCCATCTCCTCCATGATGAGGCGAGGATCGAGGTTGCCGACCAGATGACCGTCGTCATTCACGACCGCGATCGACAGCCCCCGGCCCGCGGCGGCGTACATCTCGTTGAGCGTGGCTTCGGGGCTGCACTTGTCGAAGTCGCTCCGCAGCGCAGCCTTGAGGTCGTCGGACCCCATGGACCGCACCCGCAGGCCGTCAGCCGCGGTCAGCAAGGCCACGGGCTTGCCCTCATCGTCACAACAGAACCGGCCGGTGACATCGTCGCACAACGTCATCGCGTCCGACAGCGACATGTCATGGGGCACCGGCTGCGGCTCGGTCATCACCTCGTGGACCTTGATCACACGACCCTGGTCCACATCCTGGACGAACTCGGCCACATATCCGGTGGCCGGTTCGGTGAGGATCTCCTCGGGCGTACCGATCTGCACCACCGCGCCGTCCTTCATGATGCAGACCCGGTCGCCGATGCGCAGAGCCTCGTTCAGGTCGTGGGTGATGAACAGGATCGTCTTCTGCACCCGTGATTGGATCTCCATCATCTCGTCCTGCATCTGGCGGCGGATGAGGGGATCGAGAGCCGAGAAGGCCTCGTCCATCAGCAGGATGTCGGGGTCCGACGCCAGCGCCCGAGCCAACCCGACACGCTGCTGCATTCCGCCGGAGAGCTGGGCCGGCCGGTGGTCGGCGAACGGAGCCAGACCCACTAGCGACAGAGCATGCAGGGCGGCCCGATTGCGCTCGTCGCGGTCCACCTTCTGCACCTTCAGGCCATAGCCGACATTGTCGATCACGTTGCGGTGGGGGAACAGCGCGAAGTGCTGGAAGACCATCCCCATCTTCTCGCGGCGGAAGACTTGGAGCTGGGTGCCCTCAAGCTTCTGGACGTCCACGCCGTCCACCAGCACCTCGCCGTTGGTCACGTCGTAGAGCTTGTTGACCATGCGGATGGCGGTGGATTTTCCCGACCCGGACAAGCCCATGACCACAAAGATCTCGCCCCGGTTCACTGCGAAATTGACGTCGGTCATGCCGACGACATGACCGGTCAGGCGCTGGACTTCCTTCTTGGGAATGCCCGATCGGGCCAAGTCCAGAGCTCGTCCCCGCGGCTGTGGTCCGAAGATCTTGTAGACGTCCCTGAACTCGACAATCGTGTCGCCATTTGTGCCGTCCATGTGTCTTCCTCGTTGGTTGCCACGCAATGTCGGCTAGCTACCCTAGTCGCTTCATGTCCGACGCTTCAGACATCCCGCAATCCGCCGCCGAGACGACCAGCAAGCCGCGAAGCGGCAAAACGCAAGGCAGCAAGCCTCGGAGCCAGGGCACAGCAGTTGGGACGATCGCCCCCAACATCGACAAAGCAACCGCGGCCGCGCTGACGCTCTACAACACTTACCTCATCGCCGACCGTGAGCAGCAGGCTCATGAGCGCGCGGTGAAGAAGGCGGAGAAGGCGAAGGACGATGCCGCCGCCGCGGTGCGCAAGCTGAACGAGCGCAAGGCCTCGGCCACCGAGACGGCCGAGGCCGAGACGAGGTACCGCGAGGCGGTCGACGCCCTTCAGCGTCTACGAGACGGCGACACCATGGCCGCCGAAGCGGAGTCCGAGGACGACCAGAGCGCCGAGGCTGAAGACGATCCCGCTGACGCCGACAACCCAGAGGAAGAGGCGTCGTCAGTGGGGGTGGAGGCCTCCGTCGGCCACGATGACCCCGCCGGTGATGAACCGGCCCGCGTCGGCGGCTAGCAGCAGCGCCGGACCCCGCAGGTTCACCTCGAAGGACTTCTGCCACCCGGCGCGGCGGCGAACCAGGCCTCACCCCGACGCATCCGCCCAGTCGGACCAGTCCTCGGCGGTGCCAGAGCATCCAATGCATTGTGTTTTGCAATGCGAATTGAATATAGATTCAGTATGCTGTTCACATGGTGCAATTGGTTACACGCGTGAGCGACGAGCTTGCGGCCGGCATCGACGAACTGGTCGCCTCCGGCATGGTGTCTTCGCGGTCGGACGCGGTTCGAAGCGCCCTTGAGCGCTGGATCGACTCGGAACGGCGCCGTCGCATCGGCGAAGCGATCGTCGAGGGCTACGAACGCATCCCTCAGACTGACGAGGAACTGGCCTGGGCCGACAGCGGGGCCGCAGCCATGATTGCCGAGGAGCCGTGGTGACGAGTCCGGCACCGGTGCCACCGTCGTGCAGGCACAGCCAGTGGGCGCGCTGACTCCCGCCCGCGGCGAGATCTGGTGGGCCGAGTCCGACGACATGCGCAGGCCGGTGATGGTGGTGACGCGCGACGCCGCCATTCCGGTGCTCGGAGCAATCCTGGTGGCGCCGGTCACCCGCACGGTGCGGGGCATTCCGACCGAGATCCCGTTGGGTCGCGATGAGGGCCTTCTCGAACCCTGCGCCGCCTCCTTCGACAACCTCCGTCCGGTGCGCAAAGCCTGGCTGACTCGCCGCCTGGGCGATCTGGGGCCTCGCAGCCATGAGATCTGCAGCGCCCTCGCAGCCATGAGCGACTGCTAGGCCGGAGGCCGGGCGCCAGCCGGGACAAGCACGACACAGCGCGCCGGTAGCCTGATCGGCTATGGCAGGCGCCGGTGACAGCCCCTATCCAGCCGTCGGCAGCCCCGATTTCTGTGCCATCGAACGCCGGGTTCTGGCCCGCTGGAAGGCGGAGGGGACCTTCGAGCAGTCGGTGAACGCTCGGCCCGCCGAACGGGACTGGGTGTTCTACGACGGCCCGCCCTTCGCCAACGGGCTGCCCCACCACGGCCACCTCCTCACCGGCTACGTCAAGGACGTGGTTCCCCGGTACCAGACCATGCGAGGCAACCGGGTGGACCGCCGCTTCGGGTGGGACTGCCACGGACTGCCCGCCGAGATGGAGACCGAGCGCGAGCTTGGCGTGTCGGGGCGGGCGGCCATCGAGTCGTTCGGCATCGCCGAGTTCAATGGGCACTGCCGCTCCTCGGTGCTGCGCTACACCCACGAGTGGGAGGACACCGTCACCCGTCAGGCCCGCTGGGTCGACTTCGACAACGACTACAAGACCATGGACCTCCCCTACATGGAGTCGGTCATGTGGGCCTTCGCCCAGCTCTACCGCAAGGGGCTGGTGTACGAGGCCTACCGGGTGATGCCGTACTCGTGGGGCGCGGAGACGCCCCTGTCGAACTTCGAGATCCGCCTCGACGACGCCACCCGGCCCCGCCAGGACCCGGCCATCACCGTGGCCTTCGACCTGGTGCCCGCAGCGGGCGACGCTGCGCCGATGCGCATGCTGGCCTGGACCACCACGCCGTGGACGCTGCCGTCGAATCTGGTGCTGGTGGTCGGCGCCGACATCAACTACGCGGTGATGGAACAAGACGGGATCCACTACCTGCTGGCCGCCGACAGGGTGGACGCCTACGACGCGCAACTCTCGCAGGCCCGCCGGGTGGGCACGCTACGGGGCCGCGACCTCGTGGGGCGGTCCTATGTGCCGCTGTTCGACTACTTCGCCCACCGCCGCGAGGCCTTCCGGGTGCTGGCCGCCGACTTCGTCGACACCGCCGAGGGCACCGGCATCGTCCACGCCGCCCCCGGCTTCGGCGCCGAGGACCAGGAGGTGTGCGAGGCCAACGGCATCGCCATCGGCGACGCCGTGCCCGTCGACCAGCGCGGCCGGTTCACCGAGGCCGTGTCGGACTGGGCCGGCACCAACGTGTTCGAGGCCAACGCCGGGATCATCCGCCACCTCAAGGCCCAGAGCCGCGTCGTGCGCCACGACAGCTACGAGCACAACTACCCGTACTGCTGGCGCACCGACACTCCCATCATCTACCGGGCCATCAACAGCTGGTACGTGCAGGTGACCGCCATCCGCGACCGGCTCGCCGAACTCAACCAGCAGATCAACTGGGTGCCCGACCATGTGCGCGACGGCCGATTCGGCATGTGGCTGGAGGGTGCCCGCGACTGGTCGATCAGCCGCAACCGCTTCTGGGGCTCGCCCATCCCGGTATGGCGCAGCGACGACCCCGCCTACCCCCGCACAGACGTGTACGGCTCGCTCGACGAGTTGGAGCGCGACTTCGGGGTGCGCCCCGACGACCTGCACCGGCCCTACATCGACGCCCTCACCCGGCCCAACCCCGATGATCCCACCGGCGCCTCGACGATGCGGCGAGTGCCCGAGGTGCTCGACTGCTGGTTCGAGTCGGGCTCCATGCCCTTCGCGCAGGTGCACTACCCCTTCGAGAACGCCGAGTGGTTCGACAGCCACTTCCCGGCCGATTTCATCGTGGAGTACATCAACCAGACCCGGGGCTGGTTCTACACGCTGCATGTGCTCGCCGGGGCCCTGTTCGACCGGCCCGCCTTCTCCAACGTGATCTGCCACGGGATCCTGCTGGCCGCCGACGGCGCCAAGCTGTCGAAGAAGCTGCGCAACTACACAGAGCCCACCGAGATCTTCGAGCGCCAGGGCGCCGACGCGCTGCGCTGGTATCTGATGTCGGCCAACGTCGTGCGGGGCGGCGACCTGCGGGTGAGCGACGACGGCATCGACGACGTCACCCGCCAGGTCCTGCTGCCCGTCTGGAACGCCTATTCGTTCTTCACGATGTACGCCAACGCTGAGGGCTACCGGGCTGAGCCCCGCACCGGCGGCGACGATGTGCTCGACCGCTATGTGCTGGCCCGCACCCGCACGCTGGTGCAGCGGGTGACCGAGCGCATGGACGCCTACGACCTGCCCGGTGCCGCCGCGGAGATCGCGGCCTTCATAGACACGCTCAACAACTGGTACATCCGGCGCTCCCGGGACCGCTTCTGGAACGCGGGCGGCGCCGACACCGACACCGCCGCCTTCGACACGCTTTACACGGTGCTCACCATCCTCACCAGGGTGGCGGCGCCGTTCCTGCCCATGATCGCCGAGGAGATCCACGCAGGGCTCACCGGCGGTGATTCGGTGCATCTCGCCGACTGGCCCGACCCCGACGCCGAGGGGCTGCCCGCCGACGACGCGTTGGTGGCCCGCACCGAACGCCTGCGCGACGCCGCTTCAGCCGCGTTGCGGGTACGCGAGGAGGCCGGGCTGCGGGTGCGCCTGCCGCTGGCGCAGGCCACCGTGGCCGGCGTCGGCGCCGAGGATCTAGCGCCGCTGGCCGAACTGCTCGCGGAGGAGATCAACGTCAAGTCGGTGGTGTTGACCGACGACCTGGCGGCTCACGCCTCGCTGGTGCTACGGCCCAACGGCGCTGTGCTCGGCCCCCGCTTGGGCCGCGACGTGCAGGCGGTGTTCTCCGCAGCCCGTGGCGGCGACTGGACTCGCAACGACGACGGCACGGTGACCGCGGCCGGCCATGTGCTGGAGGCGGGCAGCTTCGAGCTGGCGGTGGAGGCATCCGAGGGCGGTGCCGCGGCCGCGTTGGCGTCGGGCGACGCGGTGGTGGTGCTCGACACCGAAGTGACCGCCGAGTTGGAGGCCGAGGGCTGGGCCCGCGACGCGGTGCGGGTGATCCAGGACTGCCGCCGCCTCGACGGCTACGTGGTGACCGACCGAATCCAGGCTTCGCTGGCACTGGCCTCCGCCGAGCAGGCCGCAGCCATCGAGCAGTGGCGCGACTACGT
>JAJDZO010000051.1 GCA_022824605.1 Acidimicrobiia bacterium | reverse complement strand
CGCCCAGAGGTGCGCAACGCCTTCCGGCCCCACACCGTGGACGAGCTGTACCGCTGCCTAGACCACGCCCGGATGTCCAGCGACGTGGGCTGCGTGCTGATCACCGGCAACGGCCCGTCGCCCCGCGACGGCGGCTGGGCGTTCTGCTCAGGCGGGGATCAGCGGATCCGGGGCCGCGACGGCTACCGGTATGCGTCGGGCGAGACGGGCGACACTATCGACGCCGGGCGTTCGGGCCGGTTGCACATTCTCGAAGTTCAGCGCCTGATCCGCATGATGCCCAAGGTGGTGATCGCGGTGGTGCCCGGCTGGGCGGTGGGCGGGGGCCACAGCCTGCACGCGGTGGCCGACCTGACCCTGGCCAGCGCCGAGCATGGACTGTTCAAGCAGACCGACACCGACGTGGCCAGCTTCGACGGCGGCTTCGGATCGGCGTATCTGGCCCGGCTCATCGGACAGAAGAAGGCCCGTGAGATCTTCTTCCTGGGCCGCACGTACTCGGCTCAAGAGGCCTTCGAGATGGGAATGGTCAACGAAGTGGTGCCCCACGCTGACTTGGAGGCGGTGGCGCTGCAGTGGGCCGGCGAGATCAACGCCAAGAGCCCCACCGCGCAGCGGATGGTGAAGTTCGCCCTGAATCTGATCGACGACGGGCTGATCGGCCAGCAGGTGTTCGCGGGCGAGGCCACCCGGCTGGCCTACATGACCGACGAGGCGGCCGAGGGACGCGACGCCTTCCTGAACAAGCGCCCCCCGGACTGGTCGGCCTTCGACTGGCACTACTGACCGCCGACGCCGGCTGATTCGGCGTCTGGGACTGCTTACGGACTAGTCGTCTGCTACGAAGGCGGCCACCGTCTCGATATGCGACGTGAGGGGGAACAGGTCGACCACGGTCCATCGGTTCAACCGGTAGCCGGAGTCGATCAGGCGGCGGGCGTCGGCCGCGAACGACGACGGATCGCAGCTCACCAGCACCACCAGGCGGGGCCGGCACGACAGCAGCGGCTTCACGGCCGCCTCGCCGAGCCCTGATCGGGCCGGGTCGGCCACCACCACGCTGGCGGGCGAAGCCCGCCATTTCTCCACCGGGATGCGCAGCACCTTCGCCCCGTCGCCGAGGTTGACGCGGGCATCGGCGGCCGCGTCGGCGCTCCGCTCGATGGCGGTGACCTTGCGGCCGTTGCCGACCGTGCCTGCGAACAGTCCCACGCCGGCGTAGGCGTCCACCAGCGGGCCGTCGTCGGCGAGCGCCTCCAACATCTCGGCCACTTCGTCCACGAGAGCCTCTGCTCCCGCGGGCCGGTTCTGGAAGAAGGACCGGGCCGAGATTCTCCAGCGGCGTCCCGACAGCTCCTCATGGATCCAGGCCCGTCGATGCTGGTCGAGTTCGTCGCGGCCCACCACCATCACGTCGTCGGGCACCGCCACCTCGTCGATGGTGGGGTCGACCACCACCATCCGTTCGCCGGTGCGGGCGCCCACCCTTATCAGCACTCCGGTGGCCGGCCCGTAGCGGCCCTCGACGAGCAGTTCCTCCACCCCGTCGTCCACCGCACCGCAGTCCTCGGGTATGACCACGTCGTGGCTGCCGCGCGCCTTGAAGCCGGCGCGTCCATTCACTACCGCAGCCTGCACGGTGGTGCGGCCCCGGTCGGCGTCGAGCATGCGCAGCGCCGGCGCGGGTGCGTCGACGCTTTGGCGGGTCAACTGGTCGACCACGATCGACGCCTTCAGCTGCATTTGGGCCCGAGCGTCGACGTGGAGCATGTCGCATCCGCCGCAGCCTTCGAGGTGGTGCTCGCAAGCGACCGGCACCCGCTCGGGAGAGGCTTCGATCACGTTGATTACCCGGGCCCGGGCCCAGCGACGGTCGACGGTGTGGATGTCGGCGGTGACCAGCTCGCCGGGGAGGGCGCCCTCGACGAACACGACCCGCCCGTCGCAGCCCCGTGCCACTCCGACGCCGTCGCGCGCCGTGGCGGTCACCCGCAACTCCACGCCGCGACGGTATCGGCACTGTCGGCCATAGCGACCCGTGCCGAGGCGGCGCTATCAAGTCGGAGCGTCGTGCTGCTGGGTTAGGGTGCGGGCGTGGCGGTTGAGATCGCTCCTTCGATGCTCGCAGCCGACGCGTCACGCCTGGGCTCCGAATGCCGCACCGTCGCCGCGGCGGGCGCTCATCGGATCCATTGGGACGTGATGGACGGTGTGTTCGTCCCCAACCTCACCTTCGGCCCCGACGTGGTGGCCGCGTGCCGACCGTTGGTCGATCTGCACTTCGAGGCCCATCTGATGGTGGTGAAGCCCGACGAGCTTGCGCCCCTCTATGTGGAGGCCGGCTGCGACACCGTGCTGATCCACGCCGAGACCTGCCCGCACCTGCACCGTTCACTGGCCGCCATTGCCGAAGCCGGTGCCCGCTGCGGCGTGGTCCTGAATCCTCACACGCCCGCGTCGAGCATCTCCGAGGTGATGACGATGATCGACGAGGTGCTCGTCATGACCGTCAACCCCGGCTTCGGGGGGCAGCGCTACATCGCCGCCGTCGAATCGAAGATCGCCACGGTGCGCCACATGATCGATGACTCGGGCCGCAGCATCGACCTGGAGGTGGACGGCGGCATCAGCGCGGCCACGGCCGGTGCGGCGGTCACCGCCGGAGCCAACGTGCTGGTAGCCGGATCGGCAGTGTTCGGCCACCGAGAAGGTCCGACCGCCGCCATCAAGGAACTGTCCAACAGCGTCTGAAGTGCCCTCCGCGCCACGCCAGGCGGGCGGAGGGGGCGCACGAAGTCCGACCTGGCCGAACGATAGGGCGAAGCCCGCTGAGGCCAGTCGGAGCTTCGTCGAAGCGCCCTCCGCCCGCCGGGGGCGGTTAGAGCATCTCGCCGCGCTTGACGATGACGTGGTCGATGATGCCGTAGTCCATGGCCTCCGAGGCGGTGAACCACCGGTCGCGGTCTGAGTCGGCCTCGACCTGCTCGACGGTCTGGCCGGTGTGGTGGGCGATGCGCTCCTGCAGCAGCTTCTTGGTGTAGGCCATCTGCTCGGCCTGGATGGCGATGTCGGTGGCCTGGCCCCGAACCCCGCCGAGGGGCTGGTGCATCATGATCCGGGCATGGGGCAGGGCGTACCGCTTGCCCGGCGCGCCCGCGCAAAGCAGGAACTGCCCCATCGACGCGCCGAGGCCGATGCAGATGGTGCCCACCTCGGGCTGGATGAACTGCATGGTGTCGTAGATGGCCATGCCGGAGGTGACGGAACCGCCGGGGCTGTTGATGTACAGCCAGATCGGCCGGCTGGCGTCCTGACCCTCGAGGTACAGCAGCTGCGCCATGATGAAGTTGGCGATCTCGTCGTTGACGTCGGAGCCGAGCACCACGATGCGGTCCTGCAGCAGCCGGTTGTACACCTCGCTCTGGCGGTTGGAGGCGGTGGTCGGAGTCTCGAAGCCGACCTCGCTGGGGCTGGGGCCAAGCCGGGGCGGCGGTGAATGCATCGTCATGGCCGCGAGGCTACCGGTGCGGTATGCAGCGTTGACCCCACCGGTTGAACCCGACGACTCCGGGCCGCCCGATACCCTGACCGGGCTCGCGGACGTGGCGGAATCTGGCAGACGCGCTGGGTTTAGGTCCCAGTACCCACCAGGGTGTGGGGGTTCGAATCCCCCCGTCCGCACGCTTGTGGATGGTGGCCATCCATTGCGGTCGCATTAGGTTTCGGGTTTCGCAGTGACTCCTTGGAGGGCGATTCCATGCCGACCGCGATCGTGACCGGGGGTGCCAGGGGGCTGGGAAGGGTCTACAGCCTGGCGCTGGCCGCCGACGGGTTCGATGTGGTGGTGGCCGACCTGCTCGACTCTCAAGACGTTGTCAACGAGATCGTGGCCGGCGGCGGTCGGGCGGTCGGTTGCCGCACCGATGTCAGTTCTGCGGCCGACAACGAAGCTATGGCCGCGGCCGCCGCGGAGGCTTTCGGCACGATCGACGTGTTGATCAACAACGCGGCCTACTACTCCCAGATCGTGCGCGGCCCGTTCGACGAGGTGTCGGTGCAGGATTGGGACCGGGCCTTCGAGATCAACGTGCGGGGCGCCTGGCTCGCCTGCTGTGCGGTCCACCCCTACATGAAGCAGCAGCAGTCGGGCAAGATCATCAACATCTCCTCCACCACCTGCTTCAAGGGCACCGTCGGCTTCCCGCATTATGTGGCCAGCAAGAGCGCCATCGTCGGGCTGACCCGTTGCCTGGCCGCCGAGCTCGGCCCCGACGGGATCACCGTCAACGTGGTGTCGCCCGACCTGATCCCCGATCCGTCGCTGCGGCCCTCCGACCAGGTCAGCGACACCTTCGTGGTGGCCGGAAGGGCCATCAAGCGCACGCAGACGCCCGAAGACATGGTGGGCACCATCCTGTACCTCGCCGGTGACGCCTCCGATTTCGTGACCGGCCAGAACATCGTGGTGAACGGCGGCGCGTTCTTCCAGTAGGCCCTGGCCCCGACGCACTCTGCCTACGTTCTGAGCAGCTCCAGCAGGGCTCGCAGCGCCCGAGCCCGGTGGCTGATGGCGTTCTTGGCACCGGCGCCCAGCTCGGCGAAGGTGAGGCCGCCGGCCTCCACCGGGGCGAACACCGGGTCGTATCCGAAGCCGCCGGAACCGCGAGGCTCGGTGGTGATCGTGCCCTCGACCACACCCTCAGCCGTGAGGCTGGTTCCGTCGGGGAAACCCAGCGCGACCACGCTGCGGAAACGGGCCGTGCGCTGCTCCCACGCCACGTCACGCATCTCTGAGAGCAGCTTGTCCACGTTGTCGGCGTAGCTCGCGCCCGCCCCGGCGTACCGCGCCGACCACACGCCGGGGGCTCCGCCGAGCGCGTCGACTTCGAGTCCGGTGTCGTCGGCCAGCGCGGCCGCCCCCGCGAAGTCGCACACGGCACGCGCCTTCAACAGGGCGTTGCCCGTCAGGGTGTCGGCGTCCTCGACCACCTCGCCCATGCCGGCCGGGCGCGCCAGCAGCACTGCGCGCCCCTTCAACACCTCGGCCATCTCGGCCACCTTGTCACCGTTGGCGCTGGCACAGACCAGCTCGATCATTTGGACCGGAACTTGTCGGCCGGCCGGAGCCGGGCCGGCGCCTTCGCAGGGGCGCCGATCATCGGGGCTCGGGAGGCTCCCCGAGGACGGCGCGCTGCGCGGCCACGATCTGTGATATGCCCAGCGACGCCAGATCGAGAAGCTCGTCGAGTTGCGAGCGTGTGAAGGGTCGGCCTTCGGCGGTGCCCTGCACCTCCACCAGCTCACCTTGACCGTTCATCACCACGTTGAAGTCCACATCGGCGCGGGCGTCCTCGAAGTAGGGCAGATCCAGCAGGCCCACCCCGTCGATCAGGCCGACGCTCACCGCGGCGCACTCCCCCACCATCGGCGACTCTGCCAGGGTGCCGTCGTGCACGAGCCGCGTCAGCGCGTCGTGCAGCGCCAGATATCCACCGCAGATCGACGCGGTGCGGGTGCCGCCGTCGGCCTGCAGCACGTCGCAGTCCACCGTCACCCGGAGCTTCGGCACGGCATCGAGGTCGACCACCGTGCGCAGCGACCGTCCGATCAGGCGCTGGATCTCCTTGGTGCGGCCGCCCACCCGGCGCGCTACCCGCTCCGGCGACGATCCCGGCAGCATCGAATACTCCGCGGTGAGCCATCCGCGGCCGCTCTCACGCATCCATCGGGGCACATCGTCGTCGACCGATGCGGTGCAGAGCACCTGGGTGGATCCGAACTCCGCCAGCACCGATCCGCCGGTCATGGTGGTGAAATCGCGCCGGAACCTCAGCGAACGCAGTTCGTCGGGTCTGCGGCCGTCGGCGCGACGGCCGTCGCCATCGATGGCGTTCACGGGGCGCGCCTCACACCGTCACCACCAGACCGGGACGAGCGACGTCCACCTCGCCGGTGAACACCTCCCCCGCCTCGGCCAGCTGTGCATCGGGATCACAACCAGGAGCCAGATGGGTGAGCAGTAGGCGTTCGGCTCCGCCCGCCACCGCCGCCTTAGCTGCCTGTCGGGCGCTCATGTGAGGGCTGCCTCGGTTCTCACCGTCGCGGCCATGGCTGGCGTCGCACATGGCCAGATGGATGCCCTTGCCCAGCGACCGGAAGTCCCAGCCGGGGCCGGTGTCGGAGCTGAACGCGAACGAGCGGCCTCCGGCATCGACCCGGGTGGCCAGCGTCTCCACCGGATGGTCGGTCAGCGCGAAGCTCCACCGCTGATCGCCGATGGTCAGCTTCGACGCGGCATCGATCACGTTCCAGGCGAACGGATCGGCGCGGCCCGAGCGCATCACGGTGATGGCGGTGTCCATGGCCCGGGTCTCGGCCGTGCCGTAGACGGGGACGTTGCTGCGGGGCACGAACCAGATGTACACGTTGCGCAGCACCGGCAGCTCCAGCCAGTGGTCGGGATGGCAGTGAGTAGCCACGACGGCGTCGAGGGCGGCGAGGTCTATCGCCTCCTGGAGCGGCCCCAGCGTTCCCGGCCCGCAGTCGAGCAGCACCGCGGCGGAGTCGCTGCGCACCAGGTAGCCGGTGCAGGGGTTGCCGGGGGCGGCGTAGGAGCCGCTGCAGCCGAGAACCGTGACCGTGAGAGTCATCGGGTGGCTGTCGGCGGATCGCGGCCCTGCCGCTCGGCTTCTTAGCGTTCTTCCTTGAAGACGACGTGCTTGCGGATCACCGGGTCGTACTTCTTGAGCTCGATGCGGTGGCGCGTGTTGGTCTTGTTCTTGGTGGTCACGTAGGTGTAGCCGGTGCCGGCGGTGGACCGGAGCTTGATGATGGGACGCTTGTCGCTGGCCATCGCCGCCTCCTTGGGTTAGATCTTGCGGCCGTTGCGGCGCATCTCGGCCACCACGCTCTCGATGCCCCGCTTGTCGATCGTCTTGATGGCCTTGGTGCTCAACCGCAGCTTGATCCAGCGCTTCTCGCTCGGCAGGTAGTAGCGCTTGGTCTGGACGTTGGGGTCCCAGCGACGGCTGGAGCGGCGATGCGAATGCGAGAGCTGCTTGCCGAACTGCGGCTTCTTGCCGGTCACCTGGCAGATCTTGGACATTCGACAGAGGCTAGCGACCGCGAGGCCGCGTGCCACTTGATTCAGACGGCCTGCGGGGACGGGCCGACGCTAGGAATAGACGGTCGTGGCCAGCAGACGTCCGCTAGAAGTAGATGATCTGTGACGCCCCTTCGGCTACCTCGTCGAGGTCGCCGGTCCAGGCTTGGCTCGACAGGTATTTCCAGCCGCCGTCGCACACGATGAACACGATCGTGCCCCCTTCGATGCGTTCAGCCACCCGCACCGCGCCGGCCAGCGCCGCGCCCGAGGACAGGCCCGCGAAGATGCCTGCGTCGGCCAGCCTGCGGGTGAACTCCACCGACTCGCGGGGCCGCACTATGCGCTTGCCGCTGAGCAGGTCGGCGCCGCCCCACTTGTCGTAGACGGGCGGGATGAAGCCGTCGTCGAGGTTGCGCAGCCCGTCGACCATCTCGCCCGCGGGCGGCTCGACCGCGTACACCTCGATGTCGGGATCCGCCTCCTTGAGGTAGGTCCCCACACCCATGAGCGTGCCGCTGGTGCCGAGGCCGGCCACGAAGTGGGTGACGTCGCCGACGTCGCGCAGAATCTCCGGGCCGGTGGTCTCGTAGTGGATGCGGGGGTTGGCCTCGTTGGCGTACTGGTACAGGAACACCCAGTCAGGCCGCTCCAGCGCCATCTCCCGGGCCAGCCGCACCGCCCCGTTGGAGCCCTCGGCACCGGGCGACTCCACGATCTCGGCGCCGAACACCTCCAGCATCGCTCGGCGCTCCGGCGACGTGTTGGACGGCATCACCACCGTTATCGGATAGCCCCGCAGCCGGGCGATCATGGCCAGGGCGATGCCGGTGTTGCCCGACGACGGCTCCAGGATGCGCTTGCCGGGCCCGAGCGAGCCGTCGGCCTCGGCGTCGAGCACCATGGCCTTGGCGATGCGGTCCTTCACCGAGCCGGTGGGGTTGGCGCTCTCCAGCTTGGCCACCAACCGCACATCGGGGTTGGGGCTCAGCTGCGACACATCCACGGTCGGCGTGTTGCCGATCAGATCCAGTGCATCGCACTTGAGGGCCATCTGTGTTGGGTCCTGAGGTCGCTCTAATCCCGAGTGATTCGATCAGGATTATATCTGTGCAACAGTGCCAACGCGGCGGGCACGGTCATCGCAGAGATCACTCCCAGAGCACCCAGCGACCACGCATAAGCCGACGACAGGGTGTTCGCCAGCACGGCATCGAACTCGACGGCGGAGTCGTCGAGCAGCGATCTCACCGCTTCTGCGTCACCGGCGCGCCTCTCCACCACCCAGAAAAGGACCATGCCCGCCACCGCCGCGCCATAGGCCCAGCCCAACGACCGGATGAACTGATGGGCCGAGGTCACCCGGCCCATCTCCGCGTAGCCGGCCCTGTTCTGCAGCAGGGCCATGCTCGAGGTGGTGATGGTCCCGATGCCCCATCCGAGCCACACGAACGCCGCGAACACGACCATGTAGGGAGCGCTGGTGGCTACTGCCGCCGTGACCGCGACCGCGCCGCCGGTGAGGATGAACGCCCCGATCACCGTCACGCTCTGGGCTCGCATGCGCTCCTGGAGCTTGCTCGACACCCAAGACGCAGCGGCCCAGCCGACCGTCGGCCACAGCACGGCGAAGGCCGCGAACGACAGCGATGTGCCCCGCCCGCCTCTGAGGTACAACGGCAGGAAGACGCTGGTGCCGGTGCCGCCCGCGATGGATGCGATCGCCACCACATGAATCGGCCACCACTCGCGCCCGGTGATGTGCGAAATGTGCATGATCGGCTCGGGCCGTCGGCGGGCATGGCGCACGTAGAGGCCGTACAGCATCACGGCCAGCACCATCAGGGCAATGCTCGACCACTGCAACGACGATGTGGCCAACAGCAAGGCAATCGAGATCGCGCCCATCAGGGCGAGGCCCCGCCGGTCCAGTCGCTCGGCCCGGGCCATGGGCTCGGCGGGCACGCGGTTCCAGGCGGCTACCGCGGCTACCGCAGCCACCGGCAGGTTGGCGGCGAACACCGACCTCCAGCCGAGCGTGCTCACAAGTGCCGCGGCCACCGCCGGGCCGCTCACACCCATCACCCCCCAAACTGATGCCACCAGGGCGTAGGCCCTCGGCCTGAGGGCCGGGCTGAAGGCAAGGCCGATACAGGTCATGGCGGTGCCGATGAGCGAACCCGTGGCCAAACCCTGCACCAGCCTGGCTGCCACCAGCACCTCCATGGTGGGGGCCGCCGCGCACATCGCGGACGAGGCTGCGAAGCCGATGATGGCCAACCGGTAGGCCCTGCGGACGCCGGATCCATCGATGAAGGGTCCGATAGCCAGCACCGCGATGGCCGCGGCCAACAACTCGACGGTGATCACCCATTGAGTCAGCGCAACCCGGCCCAAGTCTGCGCCGATCTCGGGCAGCGCGGCCGTGACCGAGGTGGCGTTGTAGAAGGCCAACGCCATCGAGGCCATCACCGCCAGCGACACGGCCCGGTTCTCCGAAGCCAGCAAGCCTCCAGACGCGCGTCTCATTGCACGAACCTACATCTGCGCTGGCACCGGCCCTGTGGCGCGTCCTGCACCCCCATACGGCCGGTGGGCCACAGCACAACTACATCTGCTGGCTTTCCTGCCGCGGGGCTCGACCGGCACGGCGGCGCGGTCGGTGACCGCGTGTCAGTGCCAACGCAGCGGGCACCGTCAGCACCGCCAGAATCGCCATGGCGATGAGCGACCACATGTAGCCCGCCGCCAGAGCGTCGGCGACCGTCACATCCACAGAAGCCTCGGTGTCACCGAGCAGGCTGCGCACCAGTTCGGCGTCTCCAGTGCGTCGTTGCACCAACCAGAACAGCACGAGGCCGGCGATGGCCGCTCCGTAGGCGAATCCGAGCGAGCGAATGAACTGATGCGCCGAACTCACCCGGCCCATCTCGGCCGCCGCGGCGCGGCTTTGAAGCAGGGCGAGGCCTGCAGTTGTGATCGTGCCGACCCCCGCCCCGACGCAGGCGGCCGCCGCCAGCACCACCGCAATGGCGCCTTCAACCGCTACAGCCGCGGCGACGGCCACTGATCCCACCGCCATGAAACCCGAGCCGATGAGAATCACAGTCTGGACTCGAAGGCTCTGCTGAAGCCTGCCCGAGACCCACGAGGCTGTCGACCACCCCAGCGTGGGCCACACCACCGCCAGCGCCGCGAACGCCGCCGAGGAACCGCGACCCGCCTTGAGGTACAGCGGCAGGTAGACGCTGGCTCCGGTGCCGCCCGACACCGCCAGCGCAGCCACCACATGGATCGGCCAGAAACCCTCCCCGGCGATGTGCGACATCCGCACAACGGGTGATCGGCAGCCTCGGGCATGCACGAAGGAGAGCCCAGCCAGCAGCGCCCCGACGGCCACCAGAACGATGCTGTACCACGCCAGATTGGAGACGGCCACCATCAGGGCGAGGGTGAACGCGCTGAGGATCGCCAAGCCTCGCCGGTCGAGCGGCTGAGCGGCCGAGTGAGCCTCCAACGGCAGCCTGTGCCACCCGACCGCGGCCGCAAGCAGCCCGACGGGGAGATTGGCAACGAAGACCGCCCGCCATCCGAGCATGCTGACCAGCGCCGCAGCCACCACTGGACCGCCAATGCCCATGACTCCCCACACCGACGACATGAGGGCATAGGCCCACGGTCGAGCCTGCTCGTCGAACACCAGGCCTATCGCCGTGAGGGCGACACCGATCAGCGCTCCCATGGAGAGCCCCTGAAGCAGCCGTCCTGCCACCAGCAGCTCCATCGTCGGCGCCGCCGCGCACATCGCCGAGGTCACCAGCGCGGTCACCACCGTGATCCGGAAGGCTCGACGAGCGCCCGCGCCATCGATGAACGCTCCGACGAGGAGCACGGCGATGGCGGCCGCCACCAACTCCGCGGTAACCACCCACGGCAGCAGCGTCACCCGGCCCAGGTCGTCGCCGATGGCCGGGAGGGCAGCTGTCACCGACAGGTTGTTGTAGGAGGCGATGGCTACCACGACCATCAGCGCCACCGCTGGAGCCCGGTACCTGGGGCCCAACAGACCCGAGGCCCCGAAGCTCGCCACCACCCGACGCTACCGGTGCCGGTCGTCCGCCGGGGTGACGGCAGTCCACGGCCGCGGGTACAGCCGATAGAAATACGCGATGGGCGAGCCAACGCTGTACTTCGAGGACTTCACTCGCGGCGATGTGATCGAGCTCGGCACCTACGAGATGACCGAGGCCGAGATCATCGACTTCGGCCGGCGCTTCGACCCGCAGTACTTCCACACCGATCCGCAGGCCGCCGCGGACTCGCCGTTCGGTGGGCTGATCGCCAGCGGCTGGCATACCACCTCGGCCTGGGCTCGGCTGTGGATCGACACGGTGATGTCGCGCGCCGACGGACGGGGCTCGGGCGGCATGGAGGTCCGCTGGCTTGAGCCGGTGCGCCCCGGCGACTCGCTGACGGCGACGGTGGAGATCCTCGACACCCGGCCGTCGTCTCGCCATGCGGACCGGGGCACCATCTTCATCGGCTGCACGATGGTCAACCAGCACGGCCGGGTGGTGTTCACCGCTCAGGGCCGCGGTCTGATCGGCCGTCGCCATCCGGCTGCCGACAACGCCGGCGACCCCACCGCAGCCGTCCACGACCGCGAGGCTGCCGCCACCAACTCGGCCGCGACCAACTCGGCCGCGACCGACTCCGCCGCGAACAACACCGTCGATACGGATGATCGCCCGCGCCGCTCGGATGGCGTTTCAGATGTTGCCACGACTTCCGCCACGAGCGACGCGGTCGAGGTGCGGTCCGCCGACGGTGTGAAGCTCAACTTGAGGATGATGGGCGGCACCGGCCCCGACCTGCTGGTGTGTCACGCCACCGGGTTCCACGGGTTGGCCTACCGGCCGCTGGCGCAGTACCTGGCCGAGCGCTTCAGGGTTTGGGCCCTCGACTTCCGCGGCCACGGCACCTCGGACGTCTCGGCCGACGGAGACTACGACTGGACCAACATGGGTGCCGACGCAGCCGCCTGCGCGGAGGCGATCGGCGCGGAGCATCTCTACGGGTTCGGCCACTCGATGGGTGGAGCGGCACTTCTGCTGGCCGAGCGGTCACATCCGGGATGTTTCGCCGGACTGTTCGTGTACGAGCCCATAGTGATGCCGCGGGGCTTCTTCGCGGCACGCGGAGGGAATCCTCTGGCTGCAGGAGCTCGCAACCGGCGTGAGGTCTTCGACTCCCGGGCCCAAGCCCTGGCTCGCTATTCGAACCGGTCACCGTTGGCGGTGATGCGAGCCGACGCGCTGGCCGCATACGTCGAGGGCGGGTTCGTGGATCTGCCCGACGGCCGGGTGCGTCTTGCCTGTCGAGCAGAGACCGAGGCCCGCACGTTCGAGGGCAGCAGCGCTCTGGCCACCGAGGACGTGTCGGCAATCGACGCTGCGGCCACTGTGGCGGCCGGAACGGAAGCCGCATCTGGTCCCAACCCCGCTCTGTTCGCACCGAGGATCGCTGAGGCGCTGCCGCAGGGACGATTCCTGAGCTTTGAGAACCTTGGGCACTTCGGTCCGCTCGAAGCCCCGGGCGTGGTCGCCGCCACCACCGTCCGTGAACTGCTCGAACCGGACGGACAGGGCGCTAGCGGCCCACAGCTCTAGGTGTTGACCGTCCCGCTGGCTGCCGTGTTGAGGCCGCAGTCCGAACGGGCGGCCGGCGGCTTGCCGCGCTATGGGGCGATGGTCACGGGCTCTTCGGTGACTTCGCCGTCGTGTATGCGGAATGATCGCAGCGACGGGACGGGGTGACGCAGCGACACGATCACGAAGTGCCACATGCCGAACGGGTCGAAGCGGGCCGCGTCGGCCACGTCGGTGGGAGACGGATAGTTGGTGGTGTGGGTGTGGGAGTGCATCACCCCCATCACGTTCAGTCCGGCCGCCTCCGCGGTGCGCTCCACGTTGATCATCTCGAGGCCGTCGAGCACGTAGATCTCACGCGACTCCGCCGCGTTGCGCATGCCGAAGAAGCGTTCAACGCGGGCCGAGCCCGGTAGCCCGGCGTACAGGCCGCAGGCTTCGTGAGGCAGCCCGGCGATGGCATGGGCCACCATCTGGTGCTGCACCGCGGACGACATCTCCAGCATCGCTGCCGAACCCTAGCGACGGATACCGGTACCGTGAGCGGCGATGGCCAAGTCCCAGAAGCCTCGTGACGTGCCCGCCGGTGCGTCGATGGTGGCCGCCAACCGGCGCGCCCGTCGAGACTTCGACGTTCTGGAGACCCTTGAGGTCGGCCTGATGCTGCAGGGCAGCGAGGTCAAGTCGCTGCGCGAGGGCAATGTGCAGATCGCCGAGAGCTGGGCCCGAGTCGACCAGGGCGAGCTGTGGCTGCACAACCTGCACATCTCGCCGTACTCACACGCGGCGGCGCCGTTTCGCGCCGAGCCGGACCGGGTGCGCAAGCTGCTGGCCCACCGTCGCGAGATCGAGCGACTCGCAGCCCGGGTGAGCCAGGAGCGCCTGGCCCTGGTGCCGTTGGCGCTCTACTTCCGCGAGGGGCGAGCCAAGATCGCATTGGCGTTGGCTCGGGGGCGCACCCGAGGCGATCGTCGCCGTGACATCGCCCAGCGCGACGCCGACGCGGAGGCGGCCCGATCCATGGCCGCAGCCCGCCGCCGCCGATCCGGCCGCCGATGAGCCGAGACCAACTCGCTCTCTGGGTGGCGGTCGTGGCCAACGGCGCGACGTTCGTGCAGATCCTGCCCCAGATCGTGAGGCTGGTGCGCACGGGACACACCGAGGGCGTGTCGCCGGTGTGGGCGGCGGTCGGCATGACCATCAACGTGTGCTGGCTCACCTACGTGGTGGAGAACGAGTTCTGGGCGACGATCCCGTCGATCGTCGCGGCGGTCTCCAGCTTCGCGCTGGCGCTTTATCTCCTGCACCGCAGAGGCGTGAGCGTGCGCGCCGGCGTGCTGCTGAGTGTGGCGGTGGTGGTGGCCAGCGTGGGGATCCAGCAGAGTGCCGGATGGACGGTGATGGGGACGGTTCTGGGCCTGTCGAACGGGCTGTATCTCGGACCGGCGGTGATTGCGGCGTGGCGTGAGCATGCACCGGTGGGAGTGTCGCCGGGCACTTGGTGGCTGACCGTTGTGGAGGGCTTCACGTGGGGCCTCTACGGCGCGCTGGTGGCGTCGGTGCCGATCATGGTGTACGGATCGACGGCGATCCTGTTGGCCGCCGCGGTGCTGCTGCGGCTCTGGCTGGCCCGCGACCGGATCCAGGCCGCACTCAGTCCGGCGGCCGGAGACGCGGCTGCGCCACGGTCAGGGGCCTAGCGCGAACAGCGGCGCCACGGAGACCCCGTCAGGCCGCTGACCGAAATGTCGGCTGGGTGGGCTACCATAGCTGGCCCCTTCGGGGGTGCAGCTTGAAAAGCGAATGCACGAGGGGCTGACCGGTTTCGACGTCGGGACTAGGAGGCCACGGAGTGCGACCGGAGTTGCTCAGACTCCCTAAACGGGGTAACCAAAGAGACGCCGATGACGACGCTCTCGTTCTCGCAGCCTGATCAGTTCTGATCTAGCCGTTGAGAATCATCGCGACCAGCAATGGCACGCGGGGCCGGATCGCTGCAGCCTGGCACCAGAAGCAGGGGTGGACGGCGGGGAGAGACCCGCTGACAGCCGGCAAAGACCGCCGACACCGGAGAAAGATCCGGCGGCCGGATCATCTGATCCGCACGACCCGGCGTAGCGGCAGCCGCAAGCCGCAGACTCGGGAATGGTCGTAGCAAGCCAGGCACCCGCCCGACGGACGGGAGTTCGATTCTCCCCAGCTCCACCACCCAAAACCACATAACCGCAAGTCACAAGGCAAAAATTGAGGGTTCAAGAACTTGCAATGTTAGTTTCAGTGTCACTGTTGGAGCGTCACGGCAGCCCCGGAGGTGTG
>JAJDZO010000202.1 GCA_022824605.1 Acidimicrobiia bacterium | reverse complement strand
AGGGCGCTCTCTCCGAGATCGCCCTACTGATGGGCGGGGCCGAACTCGCCGCTCCGCGATGACGCGCCGACACCGGCGACTGGGACTGGCGCTGCTGGGCAGCGAACGGGTGGCGGTCCTGGCCGTGATGGCGCTGGGACTGGCGCTGTCGCTGCTCATGCTGGCCGTCACCGGGGCGGACCTCGGCGAGGCTCTCCCGGCTCTGTTCAACGGCGCGCTCGGCGATGCCCGGGCGATCGAGGAGACGCTCAGCCAGGCGATCCCGATCATGTTCGTGGGGCTGGGCGTGGCCGTCGGGCTGCGGGCCGGGCTGTTCAACATCGGCGGCGAGGGCCAGATCTACGTGGCGGCCCTGGCCGCCGTGGTGGTGTCGCAGGCTCTGCCGCTGAGCAGCCCGGTGCTGGCGGTGGCGCTGGTGCTCGCGGTGGGCGCGGCGGCGGGAGGCCTGTGGGCCGCAGCCGCCGGAGCCATGAGGGCGTACCTGGGAATGAACGAGGTGATCACCACCATCCTGTTGAACGGCATCGGCATCCTGCTGGCCGGCTGGGCGGTCCACGGACCGCTGCGAGACCGCGACGGGGGCGGATACCCGTGGTCGGAGAAGATCGGCGAGCCGTTCCGGCTACCGGTGCTGGACCTCGGTCCGCTCACTGTGCCGGCCGGCTTCGTGCTCGCCCTCGCGGCCGCCGCCGCGGTCTGGGTCCTCCTTGAGCGCACCGTGGTCGGCGTCGAGCTTCGCACGCTCGGCGACAACCCCGAAGCGGCCGGCTTCGCCGGGCTCGGCGTGACCCGGCTCGTGGTGCTGGCCATGGCCTGCGCCGGAGCGCTCGCCGGGATGGGTGGAGTGGTCGAACTGGCAGGCAACCAGGAGCGGCTGAGCGACTTCTTCTCGCCCGGCTACGGGTTCACGGCCATCGCGGTGGCGCTCGTCGGCAACGCCCGAGCGGGCGGGGTGGTGCTCTCGGCGCTCTTCTTCGGCGCCCTCACCGCAGGGGCCTCGTCGATGGAGCGCATCGCCCAGGTGCCGGCCGCCACCAGCCTGGTAGCCCAGGCCATCATCGTGGCGCTGCTGGTGCTGGCCCGGTCCGAGCGGCTCCAGCGCTGGGTCCGCGCCCGCCGCCAGATCAGCCGCATGCTCGACGATGAACCGGTCGGGCAGGTCGCGGCCGAGAGCCGGGGGGTGTGAGCGTGGACACCCTGATCGAGCTGTTCATCTCGACCGCCTTCGTCGCCAGCACCATGAGGCTGGCGGTGCCACTCATCCTGGCGGGCACCGGCGAGGTCGTGTCCGAGCGGGCCGGCATCTTGAACATCGGCCTCGAGGGGATGATGCTCATGGGCGCGTTCACTGCGGTGCTGGCCGCCGACGCCACCGGCAGCCCGTGGCTAGGTGCCCTGGCCGGGGCCGCGGGCGGGATGGCGGTGGCCTCGGCCCACGGCGTCATCGTCATCGGTTGGAGCGGCGACCAGATCGTGAGCGGGCTGGCGCTCAACCTCGGTGCGGCCGGTTTGACGACCTACCTGTTGCGCCGCATCTTCGGCACCGGGCAGTCAGAGGTGGCCCACTTCGAGCCGATCGACCTTCCGGTGCTGTCGGATCTGCCGTTCTTCGGGCCGGTGCTGTTCGCACAGTCGCCGTTCTTCTATTTCGCATTGGCCGCGGCCGCGGCATTGAGCCTGGTCTTGTTCCGGTCCCGCTACGGGCTGTTCTGGCAGGCGGCCGGGGAGGACCCCGATGCGCTCGACAGCGTCGGCGTCTCCGTCAGCCGCACCCGATGGACCGCGCTGCTGGTGTGCGGGGCACTGGCCGGACTGGGAGGAGCGGCCATCTCGCTGGCGCAGCTCTTCACCTTCATCGAGAACATGACCGGCGGTCAGGGCTTCATCGCTCTGGCCCTCGTGATCGTCACCCGGTGGCGGCCCATGTGGGCAGTGGGCATCGCGGTGTTCTTCGCGGCGGCCGACGCCCTGTCGCTGCGGGTGCAGGCCCTCGACGTGGCCGCCATCCCGTTCCAGCTGTCGCTCATGCTGCCGTTGGTGCTCACCCTCGTGGTGTACGGTTTCGCGGCTCGGGCGGGGCGGCCGCCGGCTGCTCTCGGTCGCCCGTGGACCAAGGCCTGACGAGGGTTCGAGGAAGTCGAACCGCGGGAGGACGGCGCGTGCTGGTGTTCGCATCACAGGATCATCGGGCCCACAACCCGACCGAGTTGCACCTGTTCGCGGGCGAGGCCCTTCCGCCCAAGGAGGTCCCGGCCCGAGCAGACGTGATTCTCGGCGCGCTTCAAGCAGCCGGGTTGGCCGACACCCGAGAACCCGATCCCCTCGACACCGATCCGTCGGCGACGGCGCTCCTGGGGCGGGTCCACTCCGCGGACTATCTCGATTTCCTGCGAACCGCGCACGAGCGGTGGTGCGCGCTCACCGGCAACGACGGGCAGGGCGAGGCCATGCCGTTCGTGCGGCCGATCCTGGGGCCGACCTACACGGTGCCGGACCATGTGCTCGCTCAGATGGGACGCTACTCCAACGACGCCGACCCGCTGCTGGCAGGCACATGGAAGGCCGCAACCTCCGCGGCGGCGTGCGCCGTCGCGGCGGCCCGGGCAGTGACCGGCGGTGACGCCGACGCCGCCTATGCGCTGGCCCGTCCCCCCGGCCATCACGCCGGACCCGACAACTTCGGCGGCTACTGCTACCTCAACAGCAGCGCCCTCGCGGCCGAGTCGGTGACCGCGGCCGGGGGTCGGGCCGCCACCCTCGACGTCGACACCCATGCCGGCAACGGCACGCAGGCGGTGTTCTGGCGCCGCCGCGACGTGCTGTCGGTGTCTCTGCACATCGACCCGAGCGTCGAGTATCCCTACTTCCAGGGGTTCGCGGCCGAGCGCGGCGCCGGAGACGGCGAGGGCTACAACCACAATCTCCCCATGGGCCTCCGCACGCAGTGGCCCGAGTACGAGCCGGTGCTCGAAGCCGCGTGCCGTCTCGTCGAGGACTTCAGCCCCGATGTGGTGGTGGTGGCGTTGGGCGTGGACACAGCCCTCGAAGACGGCGTGCTGGCCCTGCAGGGCGACGACTACCTCAGGCTGGGGGAGCGCCTGGCCCGGCTGCGGCACCCCACCGTGCTCGTGCAGGAGGGCGGCTACGACCTGCGTGTGCTCGGCAAGAACGTGGCCGCAGTCCTAGAGGGCTTCGCCCAAGCCAGCTGACCCCGCGCTGCTCGGGGCGTGCAACGACCCAGCGGGCCTTCAGCGCGGCGGGGCCGGCGCGCCCCGAGGCGATCAGGCGCCGGGCAGGATCGACAGGGCGCCCAGTCCGGCGCCGGACACCAGCCTCCGGGCCAGATCGCGGGAGCGGGCCACCACTTCGGCCGGATCCACCCGGGTGAGCTTCCCATCAGCCACGGAACGCTCCCCTGCCACCCACACGTCCTTCACGTCGGCCGGACTCGAGCAGTAGGCGATCTTCTGGTACGGGTCGTGCACGTTGGCGAGGGCGGGCGACTCGCCGTCGAACACCACGATGTCGGCCGCCTTGCCCGCTTCGAGCGAGCCGGTCACGGTGTCGAGGCTCAGGACTCGGGCCCCTTCGATGGTGGCCATCCGCAGCGCGTCGCGGGCACTGAGCGCGGTGGCCTCCAAGTGCTCGAGACGCTGCACGAGGATCGCCGACTTCATGGCCTCCAGGAAGTTCTGGCTGTCGTTGCTGGCCGCCCCGTCAACGCCGATGCCCACGCACACGCCGAGGCGGCGCAGCTCGGGCACGGGGCACACGCCGGAGGCGAGGATCATGTTGGCCACCGGGTTGTGGGCCACGCCGACCGAGTTGCGGGCCAGGATCTCACGGTCGGCCGCGTCCACCCAAACGCAGTGCGCGGCCACCGTAGACGCCGCGAACGTGCCCACCGTCTCGCAGTGCGCCACCGGCGTCACGCCGTGCTGGTTGCGGGTGGCGGTGACCTCCTCGCGCACCTCCTGGAGATGGATGTGGGTGCCGCCCCCCGACGTGACCGCCAACTCGGCGCTGCGGGCCAGCAGATCGTCGGACTGGGCACTGAGAGCGGCCACACCGACCCTGAACCGGGCCAGCCGGCTGGCATCGGCCGCCTCACGCAACGCATCGTGTTCGGCCAGGACCTGCTCGAACGACGCCGGGCCCATGTCGCCGGCCCCGAAGGAGACCTCGCCACGCAGCCCGATCTCGTCGAGCCCTCGCACCACGCCCGGCGTCACCGGCCCGCGCACCGGCGCGCACACGAACATGTCGTTGGCGGTGGTGATGCCGCTGCGCAGCATCTGCATGCCGGCCAGCATCGTGCCGACGTGGGCCATCTCGGCGGTCAACACCGGGTTGATGGCGAATATCACCGCCTGGATCCACTCCCACAGCGTGTACTGCTCGCCTATCCCGGCCACGAGTGCCTCCGAGAAGTGGCCGTGGGTGTTCACGAAGCCGGGGGCCACGATGTCGTGGGCGCCGCCGGTGACGGCGTCATCGGGGAATCGTCGGGACAGATCTGCCCATGAGCCCACCGCGTCGATCCGGTCGCCCAACACCCGCACGGCGCCGTCGGTGATCTCGGCAGGCTCGGCGGAGGTGAGCACATGAGCGCCCCGGATCAGCGTGCCGGCCGTTGTCGGATCTGTCATTCGCATCCCTCTGCCGGCTCGGCTTGCAGGCCGGGCTGTGCGGAACTCGTGGATTCGGCTAATGTCACTCTGATAGTTACAGATGACACCGGCTACCGATGGCACTTTAGTTGCCAACAGGCGGCAACTGCTGATGGCATGGTAGTTGTCGGCGACATCGCCGGAGAGAGGGAACAGAGGTTGACCCATGGCAACTGAGGCGCTTGATCTGGCCGTGGTGAACGGCACCGTCGTGTTCGGCCACGGCCGGTACCGGCTGGCGATAGGGGTGAAGGACGGCAAGGTCGTGGCCCTCGCGCCCGAGGAGTACCTCGCGCCGGCACGCGAGACCATCGACGCCAAGGGCCACTACGTGCTGCCCGGCGTGGTGGACAGCGAGGCTCATCCCGGGTGCTATGTGCCCTTCGAGCACGACATGACCACCGAGTCACGGGCCGCGGCCTGTGCGGGCGTCACCACCTGGGGCATCCAGGCGCCGACCACCCGCCTGGGCACCGAGCCGTTCAAGGAGGTGGTGGCCTCCACCGACGTGGTGTCGTTCAACCAGTCGTTCCCCACCGGGCGAGACGTGATCAACCGGGTCAGCCATGTCGACGCCTACCTCACCTACATGCTCGAGACCGACGAGCAGGCCCACGAGATCCCCCAGTACGCCGAGGAGCACGGCGTCACGTCGTACAAGCTCTATCTGCAGACTCGGGGCATGAAGGGCATGTCCGACGACGTCGACACCAACTGGCCGAGCCGAAGGGCCGGGCTGGGCACCGGCATCGACGACGGCACCGTGTTCCTGGTGATGGAGAACGTCGCCTACCTCGGCGATCCGGGCATGGTGCACATCCACCCCGAGAACTGGGAGATCGGCCGGGTCTTCGAGGATCGACTCCGGGCCGCCGGGCGCACCGATTTCGGCGCCTGGACCGATCGCAGCCCGGACTTCCTTGAGGCCCACCACATCCGCTCCTACGCCTATCTGGCCTCACAGACGCCCGGACCGGTGCGGCTGTACCTGCAGCACTGCACCACCAAGCTCTCCTTCAACGAGGTGGTCAAAGCCCGGGCCGAGGGCCTTGAGGTGTTCGCCCAGACCGGTCCTCCGTGGCTGTGGGCCGAGCCCGAGTACGGCTGGCGCATCAACGTGCCCCTGCGCCGCCGCGACAACATCGAAGCGCTCTGGGTGGCCCTGGCCGAGGGGATCGTGGACGTGGTCGGCTCGGACCATGTGGTCGGATGGGAGCCCTCGTCCTACGCCGAGATGTACAACCCCAACATCTGGGACTGCCGCACCGGCTTCAGCCGGGTCGAGTTGTTCCTGCCGGTGCTGCTGTCGGAGGGGGTCAACAAGGGCCGCATCCCGCTGGAGCGGGTGGTGCAGGTGTCGTGTGAGAACGCGGCCCGCACGGCCGGGCTGTGGGGCAAGAAGGGCTCGCTGTTCCCCGGATTCGACGCCGACATGGTGATCGTCGATCTGGGACGCGAGGTCAACGTGGGCAAAGAGCACATCAACACCCGCTCGGGATGGTCGATCATGGAGGGCCACGACTTCACGGGCTGGCCCATCAAGACGATCATGCGGGGCAAGGTCACCGCCGAATGGGCCGACGACTCGCCGGGCATGCGGCCCGTAGGCGAACCCCGAGGCCAGTACCTGCCGCGGACTCCGGGCACCAAGAGCCCCGGCCCCGAACTCACCAGCATGGCTCGCATCGCCAAGGGGAACCGTTGGCTGCGCGAGGACTGGGTGCGGCCCGGATTCTCGCCCGACACCCAGAAGTACACCGCGCCGAGGGAGGCTTGAGCCATGGCGATGCCCTGGGACGACATCATCTCCGACACCGACCGGGAGATCTTCGAGGTGGCCGGCTGGGGCCGCCGGGCCGGGTTCGGTGAGCGTCCCGCCCTGCTGGTGATCGACGTGAACTACAACTTCTGCGGCGACAAGTCGGTGTCCGCCGTCGAGTCGATCAAGAAGTGGCGCTACGCCTGCGGCCCGCACTCCTGGGACAGCGTCCCGGCCATCGCCCGGGTCATCGCGGCCGGTCGGGCCAAGCGGCTGCCGGTGATCTACACCACCAACCCCCGCCGGCCCGACGGATTCGACCTGGGGGTGTGGACCCTCAAGAGCCACCGCTCCGACGACGTGGTCGATGTGGCCGGGCATGTGGGAAACGACATCGTCGACGAGATCGCCCCCGAGCCGGGCGATCTGTTCATCGAGAAGTGCAAGCCGTCGGCGTTCTTCGGCACCACGCTCGTGAGCCACCTCAACAACCTGCGGGCCGACTCGCTGATCATGATGGGCACCACCACCAGCGGCTGCGTGCGGGCCTCCGCGGTGGACGCCCTGTCTTATGACCTGAAGGTCACGATCCCCCATGAGACCGTGTTCGACCGGGGCGCCCTGTCCCACAAGGTGTCGCTGCTCGATCTGCACATGAAGTACGTGGACGTCACCGACACCGCTGAGGTGCTGGACTACCTGTCGGGCCTTGAGGCAGGGATCTTCGACGACGTGTGGCCCCCGGCGGCACGGGCTGCCGGTGCCACGAGCTGAAGGAGCGAGAGCGATGGACTTCACCATCCGGGGATGGCGTACCCAGGTCACCGAGGAGCGCATCGCCGAGGGCGTCGCCGCGGAGGTGCCTCTGCGCAAGGTGGTGGTGGCCGCAGTGATCGAGAACCCCTACGTCGGCGGGTACGCCGAGGACCTGTCCGAAGCGGTGGACTGGTCCGTCGGCTTCGGCACCCGCATCGGCGCGATGGCCTGCGACGCGCTGGGAGAACCGGTGCAGGCCTACGGCAAGGGCGGCATCGCCGGTGTCAACGGGGCCCAGGAGCATGTGGTGGCCTTCGTGACCACGCCGTTCGGCAACGCCCTGCGCGAGGCGGTGGGGGGCGGGGCGGCCTGGATCTCGTCGGCCTCGGTGGTCGGGGCGGCGGGAACACCGCTCACGCTGCCGCTGGCCCACAAGGACGCCCTGTTCGTGCGGGACAACTACGACGCGGTCACCCTCTATCCGGGCGACGCGCCCCGGCCCGACGAGATCGTGGTGGCGGTGGCGGTGGCCAACCGGGGCCGGCTCAACAGCCGGCTGGGGGGACTCGACGCCGCCGACGTGATCGGCGCCGACGGGCTGCGCTGAGAAGCCGAGCGGGCAAGCTGCTGCGATGATGGACAAGGGCGACCGCTTCGCCGACTCGGCCTCCAAGATCAAGGCCCCGTTCAGCGTCGATCCGTCGATGCTGTTCTACTCGCCCCAGGAGAACGTCGACGCATTCGAGCATCCCCGGATCGCCGCCTACCTGGAGTGGATCGCCGAAGAATGGACGCCCCCGCCGGGCGGACCCCGCATCGCGCTGATCATCCCCTGCACCAAGTCCAAGCCGTATCCCACCAGCCGCGAGCACCGCGGCATCAACGCCGCGCTCATGGCCGCGGGCTGGGTGCCCGACGGCTCAGGAACGCCGCCCACCGAGCTCTACAAGGTCCTTGACGACGGCAATCCCGACGATCCCGACAACGACCGGCGCCTGTTGGACGTGGGCGCCATGACCCGCGACGGCGTGTCGCTTGATCGCATCGTCATCTCCGAACCGCTGGCGCTGGTGCCCTACACCCACGTCTACGAATGGAACGGCAGCCAGAGCCCGGCCACCAGCTACGACGACCCCGGCCTGTTCGAGGCCCGCGGCACCTCGGTGTCGCCGTGGCGCGCCGACCACACCGCCACCCGCGGGGCCTCGGGCCGCTGGACATGGGGACCGGCCGAGCGCGGCGCCTACGTGTCGGCCCACAACACGCTCGCCGATGTGATCCACCGCACGCTGAGCCGGGTGGGGCCGAGCTACGCCGCCATCGGCGCGTGGACCTCGCCGGGACTCACCCATCGCAGCTTCCTCATGGGTCGGGCCCAGCGCAAAGCGGAGGGGCTGGCGATGAGTCGCCGGGGACCGGACGGTCCCGCGCCGCTGCACGGGGTGTGTGACAAGACTCCGGGGATCGTCGAGATCCTGCCCTCCACCGAGCAGATGGCCCAGGCCCGCGCCGACCTGGCCGACCGTCTCGAGCGCGAGGGCCGCAACCATTCCGATGGCGCGGTGCGGGGGATATACGCCCGCGGCGACGGCCACGACACCCCGCTGGGGCTGCCGGAGCTGCTGACCCATCTCACGGCATGGCTCGACGACCAGGCCGAGCGCGTCCGGTGACATCGCCCAACCAGACCCGCGGGCGCCCCGAGCCGGGGACGGAGCCGAGCACCGCGATAGTCAACATCGGCACGCTGCTGACCGGCGACGTCGACGAGCCCTACGGCACGGCCGACTCGCTGCTCATCACCGACGGGGTCATCACCCGCCTCGGCGGTGTCGACGCCTCCGGCGCCGAGCGGGTCATCGACGCCGGCGGGGCGACCGTCGGTCCCGGTCTGATCGACTCTCATTGCCATGTGGTGCTCGGTGACTACACGCCCCGCCAGCGCACGGTTGGATTCCTTGAGTCGTATGTTCACGGCGGCATCACAGCCTGCATCTCGCCGGGCGAGATCCACCTCCCCGGTCGGCCCCACGACGCCGAGGGCGTGAAGGCTCTCGCCGTGCTGGCGCAGCGGTCGTGGGCCGCCTACCGGCCCAACGGCATGAAGGTGCACGGCGGAGCGATCATCCTGGAACCGGTCCTAACCGCGGAGGACTTCCGTGAAGTGGCCGCCAAGGGGGTTTGGCTGGCCAAGTTCGGCTTCGGCCTCTACGACGATCCCGCCGACGGTCTGCCCCAGGTGCGCGACGCCCAGGCGGCCGGCATCAAGGTGATGGTCCACAGCGGCGGCGCGTCCATTCCGGGATCCATCCCGATCACCGCCGACCATCTGATGCTGCTGCAGCCCGACGTGTGCGGCCACATCAACGGCGGACCGTCCTCTCTCGACGACGCAAGGCTCGACGTGCTGGTGCGCGAGACGGATCTGGTGCTGCAAATCGTGCAGGCCGGCAACCTCCGTTCGTCGCTTCGCATCGTCGAGGCGGTGCGCGAGATCGGCGCCGAGCGTCGGGTGATCCTCGGATCCGACACGCCCACAGGCACCGGCGTGATGCCGCTGGCCGTGCTCAAGACCATGGCCGAGCTGGCGTCGCTGGGCGGTGTGGATCCCGGGCTGGTGTGGGCGTGGGCGTCGGGAGCGACCGCGGATGTCTACGACTTGGAATCGGGCAAGGTGGAGGTCGGCCGGGCCGCCGACCTGGTGGTGTCGGACGCTCCGTGGGGCTCCTACGGGGGCGACACCGTCGGCGCGCTGGCCCGCGGCGACATTCCGGGCATCAGCGCGGTGCTGATCGACGGCCGCGTCAAGGCGCTGCGGAGCCGCAACACCCCGGCGTCGGCCACCGCGGTTACGGTCCGTCCGCACATGGAGGATCCGTGCGGTTCCGAGCACGTCTGTTGAGCCCGCCAAAGCCGTTGAGCGGGCTTCGGCGCCCGTTACGCGTCCACGTCACAAGGAGGCCGCCGTGGGAGAGGTAGTTGCCGAGATTCTCGTGCCCGCGTCGCAGGGCCGGGGGGTGTTCGTCGGCGAGGGTCAGCTTCTCGACATCATCGATGTGGAGGGCCAGCAGGTCGGTGATCTGGTTGCTCGTCTGCAGCACGATCCCAGCGAGTACATGTCGCCCACGCACACCGTGTCGTGCAACGCCTCGATCCTGCTGGGCGCCGGATCGCAGCTCTTCTCGAACCACCGCAATCCGGTGTTCACCATCGTGCGAGACGATGTCGGCAAGCACGACATCATCGTGCCGTGCTGCGACCATGAGCGCTATGAGCGCGACTACGGGCTCACCGATCACAAGCACTGTCTCGGCAACCTCGAACAGGCCCGTGACCTGCTCGGCGTGGAGTACGACCTGCATGGCGAGCAGGCCTGGAACGTGTTCATGCACAACCGTGTGACCGCCGAGGGGGTGGTGGTCACCGATCCCGCCGCCCACGAGGCCGGAGCGACCATCACGCTGAAGGCCCATCACGACCTGATCGTGCTGTTGTCGGCATGCACCCAGGACCTGACGCCGTGCAACAACTTCGACTGCACGCCGATGCTCATGCGGGTCCGAGACGATGGCTAGCGCATCGGCGAGCCGAGAGCCTGAGCGGACACCGTGAGCCCCGAACTCAAAGCCGAGGTCGCCGCAACAGCACGGATGCTGGCCGCGGCGGGCCTGGTCGAGGCGTTCGGCCATGTGTCGGCCCGGTGCAGCGGCGGCTTCCTGATCACGCCCACATCGCCGATGCTCAACGCCGTCGCCGACACGATCATCACGGTCAGCGACTCGGGCGAGATCCTCGACGATCCGGCCGGCGCGGCCCCACTGGAAACCCCGCTGCATGGCGCCATCTACCGGGCCCGGCCCGATGTGGGCGCAATCTGCCGGGGCCACGGCGCGGCCATGGTGGCCTGGGGCGTGGGCACCGACGACCTGCCGCTACGCCACGGTCTCGGAGCCATCGCCGGGGCGAGGATCCCGGTGCATCCCGACTTCGAACTCATAGCCGGCACCGAGTCGGCGGAGGGGGCCGCGGCCACGCTGGGACCGCACCACGGGGTGCTGCTGCGGGCCAACGGCGGATTGGCGGTCGGCGCCGACCTGCTGGAGGCCGCGACCAGGCTCTGGTTCCTGGAGGAGCGGGCCCGGGTGGTGCTGGATGCCGCTGGTGGGGCGGGCGCCGACATCGACTGGGCGCCCCGGCTTGCGCACACCGCAATCGAACTGCGCCGAGCCAAAGCCTGGTTCGCGGCTCGCTTCGCGCCGGCCACCCCAGACCCGGACAGGGAGTAGCCGTGGTTCTGGACCGTCCCCAGCCCAGCCCGACCATGGCTTCCGATGAGCTTGAGTCGTACAAGGACCGCTTCGTCAGGCACCTGTCCCAGACCGTGCCGGGCCGCAAGGAGCTGGTGGTGGTGGAGGCCCGCGACTGCACCGTCAAGACCGCCGACGGCCGGCTCTTCCTGGACTTCATCTCCGGCATCTCCGTGGCCAACGTGGGCCACAGCCAGCCCGAGGTGGTCGAGGCCGTGCACAAGCAGATGGCCAGCCACGCCCATGTGAACGTCTACGGCCGGTTCGTGCTGCCTACCCAGGTCGAGATCGCCGAACGGCTCGCCCGGGTGGCGCCCGGCGACCTGGACGTGGCCTACCTGACCTCCACCGGCACCGAGGCCATCGAGGGCGCCCTCAAGCTGGCCCGCAAGCACACGGGCCGCAAACGCTTCGTGGCTTTCGAGCGCGGCTTCCACGGCCGTACCTTCGGGGCGCTGTCGGTGAGCTGGAAGCCGCAGTACCGCCAGCCGTTCGAGCCGCTCCTCGAAGGCGTCGACTTCGTGCCGTTCGACGATCTGGAGTCGCTCGACCGGGTGGTGGGCCACGACACCGCAGCCGTGATCGTGGAGCCCATCCAAGGCGAGGGCGGGGTGCGGGTGCCGAGCGACGGCTTCCTGCGGGGGGTGCGCGAGATCTGCACCGACCGGGGCGCGCTGTTGATCACCGATGAGGTGCAGGGCGCCTTGGGACGGGCCGGGCGGTGGTTCTCGTTCGAGCTGTGGGACATCGTGCCCGACATCGTGGTGGTGGCCAAGGCCTTCGGCGGCGGCCTGCCGCTGGGCGCGTTCGTGTCGACGCCGGAGATCTTCTCCACCTTCCTCGATCCTCCGTTGTCGCACCTCACCACCTTCGGCGGCAACCCGGTGTCGTGCGCGGCGGCGGTGGCCGCTTTCGACATCATCGAACGAGACGGACTCCTTGAGGCTTCCGCCCGCAAGGGCGCCGCCCTCAAGCGACGGCTCGAATCGACCAGGGAGCAGTTCGGTGACCTCATCTCCGACGTGCGGGGCCGCGGCCTGTGGCTGGCCATCGACCTGCCGCCCGATCTCGCCATGCCCATCGTCAACGAGATGGAGCGCCGCGGCGTGATCGTCGGCTCGATGCTCAACTCCGAGGGCACGGTGCGCATCGCGCCGCCGCTGATCGTGGCCGAAGCCGAGATGGACGTGTTCGTCGGTGTGCTGCGGGCCGCGCTGCGAGAGGCGGCCACCGGCAAGCTCGCAGTCTGAACGGGTCGCTCGGGGTCGCAGCCGGTTGCCGACGGCTCAGATGGCTCGTTGGTGGCCTGCCCAGTAGGGGTCGCGCAGCTTGCGCTTGTAGAGCTTGCCGTTGGGGTCGCGGGGCATCTCGTTGGTGTAGTCGATCGACCGGGGCAGCTTCTGGCGTCCGATGCGGTCGCGCAGCCAGGCCAGGATCGCCTCGGTGGTGTCGTCGCCAGGATCCCAGCCCTCGCGCAGCTCGACGGTGGCCTTGATCTCCTCGCCGGTGTCGGGGTTGGGCACCCCGAACACGGCCGCGTCGCCCACCGCGGGATGCTGCACCAGCTCGCCCTCGATCTCCGCGGGATACACGTTCACGCCGCCGACGATGATCATGTCGTTGGCCCGGTCGTTGAGGAAGAGGTAACCGTCGGCGTCGAGGTAGCCGACATCGCCGACGGTGAAGAAGCCCCGCAGGCGGCTGGCCTCCGTCTTGGCTTCGTCGCCCTTGTACTCGAAGACCGTGTCGGGCATCTTCATGTAGACCGTGCCCGACTCGCCCGGCGGCAGGTCGTCTCCGTCGGAGTCGACCACGATCACGTGGCAGCCGGGCCAGGCCTTCCCCACCGTGCCGGGCCGCTGCATCCACTCCGCAGCCGACACTGAGGTTCCGCCTCCCTCGGTGGCTGCGTAGTACTCCCAGATGGAGTCGCCCCACCATTCGATCATGCGCCGCTTGGTCTCGATGGGGCACGGGGCGGCGGCATGCACCATGGCTCGCAGCGACGACACGTCGTAGCGTTCCCGCACCTCGTCGGGAAGCTGCAGCAGCCGGTTG